>CAJJAQ010000132.1 GCA_905182095.1 uncultured Pseudomonadales bacterium
GATTAATCGTTTACTCGGCGCAATCGTCGCACTGGCCAGCGGGACATTGTTGTTTGGTTCAGTTCAAGTGGGAGCCCATCATGCTTTTGGCGCAGAATTTGATCCCAATCGCCCACTTATCCTTAGAGGTCCAGTGGTGAAAGTAGAGTGGGTTAATCCTCATGCGTGGATACATATGGAGCACACTACAGAAGCCGGAGATAAAGAAGTTTGGATGGTTGAAGGTGGCACGCCGAATACTTTGCTGCGCCGAGGGCTGAACAAGCGTTCATTGGTTCCTGGCACCCTTATTGTCGTTGACGGCTATCAATCCAAAGATAGATCTAAGCGCGCTAATGGGCGTGATGTAACACTGGCCGATGGTAGAAAAGTCTTTATGGGTTCATCAGGTACCGGTGCACCAAGAGATGGCAAAGATGTTAGCGAACGCTAAACTTGCGTCGCCAATGCGCTTGGTGAAAATAGGCGGTTAAAATACAAGGCAGTGAAAGTAAGTAGCGAAAGCCGAGCTTGTCTCGGCTTTTTTCTGCATGCTATTTGCTCGGCAGGTAACAAAAATTTATTGTTGTATTGGCCGACTAAAGAGGTGGTCCAAATCAAGCAATGAAGGCCTTTGCTAAATCCCCAGAGAGCCATCTTCTTTCATAGATTGGTAAAGGCGATTGAAACCCCAACCTGCAAGGCCACTAACCCCAGCGGCTAACGCAAAAATCCACGCGCCAATACCAGACCAATGAATACCCTCCCAGCCGGTGTACAAAAATATGCCTATGAACGGAGCAGTAGCGCCGCGCAAGCCAGTCAAAGTTACATGTACACCCATGTATTGGGATAACTGGTCTGCAGGCGCAAAGTCATTGTGGCCCAACTGCCAGGCTAGGGTGCCGCCGCCTCGTGTGATGCCCATGATAAATCGCCCCACATAAAGCCAAGTTAAAGATCCTAGAATGGCACCGACAAAGGTAAACAGCTGTGCAACCACCCAAAGCACACTTTGTCTGGCGCGAAATTGCGCAACATGAACGCGATCCAGATAGATTGCCCACAACGGTAGAGACACCAAACTCATAACCATAGGTATGACCATCACAATCATTAGCGAGGTGGTATAAGAGGCCTGCATTTCACGAGTAATCAAAAAAATCAGCGGCGCCTCCATCAGCATATTGCCAAACCCTGCAGCAAACATAGACAGTTGATAGCGGGCAAAGCGCTTGTCTTGTCGTAGGATTTGCACAATACCCAGGCGTTTCTCGTGCTTGTCGTGCTGATTTTTTTCTTGCTCTAACTGTTTTACTTCACCTTGCACCTTTACCCGACTAAAAAGCAGGATGCCAACGATGCCAAGAACCGCACCCGCCCCATAAAGCAGCCCTAAGCTGGTGGGGAAAGCGTCGAGAAATGGCCCAATGGCAGAAGATATGGCAATCGTGACTAAGCTGTTGATCATTTGTATTTGGCTGGTGGCTTTGGCCCGATTATGACGCGCATAGTTAAGGCTCCAAACCACGCTGCGCAGCGTGGTTAAACCAGCGACGCAGATCCTTGAAAAGATCATGCTACTGACCAAAATAAAGGCGCCCAATTCATTTATTGGTGCCACTGCTACGGCTAACACACAGAACATTACGACAATTTGAATCACCGTCATGGTCGGCACTTTGCGCCTACCATTGGCCAATTTGCTCCATAACAAACTGGACAAATTGGCGAACATGGGAGCTGCACTGATCAGTGCCAAAGTAAAGGGTTCTACGTCGTAGACTTTAGCGGCGATAACGCCGACGACGCCGCCTTCAAGCAGCACCAAGGCACCGGGCAGAGTGAATTCACTGAGCTTTTCGTAACTGAAACTGCGCTGTATTTCTGGGCTGAAATTGAGCCGTCGCCGGCTCAATACAATACAACTATGGGTTTAATCACCGGTTGGGGCCTCTGTTCATGGGGTAGGGCTGCCAGCGCTCTAAATCTACTTTGGGCAGAACGGTTGGATTAACGCAACTCATAGGCCAACGACCGCGCAACACTAAGGCAACTTCGCGACCCACTCTACGCCGAGTTTCAGGTCGCATACGTGTGGTAGCAGATGCCACGTGAGGGCTGAGCAAAACATTTTCCATGCTGAGCAATGGGTTATCCAATGCCGGGGGCTCTTGCTCCAATACATCGAGACCTGCGCCAGCAATCGCTTCAGATTGCAGTGCCTGTATCAATGCCGTCTCGTCGATGATGGGTCCTCGTGCAGTGTTGACTATGATGGCTGTGGGTTTCATCTGGGCAAACTCAACCGCGCTAAAACTATGGTGGGTTTCTTCATTGTGTGGCGCATGCACCGACAGATAATCCGCACGCGCGAGCAGTTCGTCGAAACTCACCGGTTCCACGCCATCTTCGGAAACCACCAGTTCACTGACGTAGGGGTCATAAGCGATCACATGCATGCCAAAAGCCTTGGCCCGTCTAGCAGTACATCGCGCCACATTACCGTATGCAAATAGCCCCAGTGTTTGGCCCATGAGTCTGGGGACATGATTCAACAATGGGCGCCCAGACCACCACTGGTCATTGGCGCTCATACGATCCATAGCCTTCATGCGTCTAGCGCTGGCCAACAGCAGCATCATCGCATGATCGGCAACTTCCTCGATAAAGACATCCGGCACGTTGGTCACTACAATGCCAGCGTGAGTCGCTGCTTCTATGTCCACCATATCTACGCCAACGCTGCCTACACCGATAACCACACATTTCTCTAGCTGGTTAATCAGATCAGCATCTATACGAAAGCCCCAAGAGGTTATAATTGCGTCCATTGCGCGCACGCCTTGAGCAAACTCCTCCGGCGTATCTGCTGAGACCTCAATGATTTCTGCTATGGGCGCCAGTGCTTCTAGTTCCAAAGAGTAGCGGATTGCCACCGCTTCAGGGTTTGCTTGGCGAGGTAATTGGATGCCAATTTGCTTTTTCATAAAACCTCCAAAATTATCCCAAAGGTCCGACTAGGCCGTTTCATTCGATCATAGGTTAACAGTACGTTGTTTTCTAAAGCTAGGTTAATAATCAAACTGCACTGTTTTACAGCTAAAGGCAGTTTCTGAGCTGCTAGTTACGGTTTATTGCTGATACCCTGACGCCATGAAACAACCAATTTAACCCGAGGATTTTGACTTGAGTGAGTGGCTAAATTTAGCAATGTATCTGGTTTGCAGTGCGGCCGTGGGGGCATTAGCCAGTGCTTGGCTGTTGAACAAAAAGCACAAAGAGAATTTGCTGAACGAGATAACAGCTGCCTCTGCCCTGGCTAAAGCTCAAGGCATACAGGAAGGTCAGGGGCTCAAAGCACAGCAACTGAGCGAAGCAGAAAAGGCCTTGGCCGCCGCTCAAGCTCGGCTTGAAGTGCAAACCGAACAGCTCGACCAACAACAGCAATTCCTCAATTCTGCGCGGACCGACTTGAACCAAAGCCAAAGCGATTTTGCTGCCTTAAGTGCGCGCATGGAAGAAATCAAAGCCGGCTTTCAGGAAAAGGAAAAGCTCTTTAACGAAACCAGTACTAAGTTAAAGCAAGAGTTCGAACTATTGGCGAACAAAGTGTTTGATGCCCAAGGCACCCGGCAGCAACAGTCACTACAGCTCATGCTTAATCCGTTTCGCGAACAAATTGGTGATTTTAAGAAAAAAGTAGAAGAAGTTTACCAAAGCGACACAAAAGAGCGTGCATCGCTGCTTAACGAAGTGCAAAACCTACAAAAGGCCAGTGAGCGAATCAACGCTGAAGCGGAGAATCTAACCAAGGCGCTTAAGGGTGACAATAAATTACAGGGTAACTGGGGTGAATTAGTTCTTGAGCGGGTATTAGAAGAATCTGGGCTGCGCAAAGACTATGAGTATTTTGTCCAGACCAGTAGCCGCAATGCGGAAGGTCAGCTGAAACGTCCAGACGTGGTGATCAGACTGCCTGACGGCAAAGATGTGGTCATAGACTCAAAAGTTAACTTAGTCGCCTATGAACAGGCAGTTGCCAGCGACGACGACGACGAGCGTGAACAGTATTTACGTCAACATTTAATAGCGTTGCGCAGTCAGATCAAAGGCCTATCAGAACAGGACTATGACCAGTTACCCGATATTCGGTCGCTTGATTTTGTCCTGCTGTTTATTCCTATCGAATCAGCGTTCACCCTAGCGATGGAATCAGATAGACGGCTCTTTACTGAGGCATTTAATAAAAGAATTATGCTGGTAAGCCCAACCACCTTGATGATGGCTTTAAGGATTATCAATAACCTTTGGCGGGTCGAGAAGCAGAATAAAAATGCACAAGAAATCGCCAGTAAAGCTGGTGCGCTATATGACAAGTTAAACGGTGTGGTAGAGGAGGTGGACAAGTTAGGCAAACAATTGGTCACGCTGCAGGGCACTTACGACAATGTTTATTCGCGCCTAGCATCTGGCCGAGGCAACCTAGTGCGCCAAGCGGAGAAGTTTCGCGAGTTAGGCGCGCGGGTTAAAAAACCTATATCCCCTGCGCTATTGCAGGATTTAGATGGCGAGGACCCGAACAACTCGGAAGACCCTGAACACGACCAACAGAGCAACTAGCTTATTGGCGTAACCGGCTCCGTTGGTGCTTGAAATTCGGTTTGGATAAACACCGGCGTCTCACAAATTGCGTAAGGGTGGATTTGATTTTCTTGCAATGGCATACGCAATGTCCTAATGCCTTCAACTTGTTCGCGCAAAATTTGTTCTTCGCTGGTTTTATGCATGACGCTGTCTATGTCCTGCCAAATAGGATTAACCACTCGCAGTTCCCCAAACTCGCAGCGGCTCTCCCAGCGATTACTGGTCAAACTTAGAACATCAACCTTTTCTATGATGCTCCAATGGGAGTAAACGGCTTCCTGCTCATCGCCTACACTGGCAAAAATAATAGCCATTTGAGATTGCGCAGCCTGGGCTTGTGCGAGTAATTGCGCGGCGACAACCCAAGGGTGAGTATCGCGGTAAACTCCTTGGCCTGAGTTCTCTAACATTGACTCAATAGCCCGCTGGGTAACCAAGACAACAACACAGTAAGGGGTAATGAGCGTGGGTTTATTTTCCATCTAGGCTTCCTGCAATCTGTGGTTAAGCAATATTCAGTTAATCAATGTTGTGATTTTACAGGAGACCGCCGCCTGCAAGGGGATACTCTACAAAGAACAGTAGGGCATAAACAAGCATGCAACCGGGTTCATTATGGCTGTGGGATGATAACAATCTTCACAAACACCAGAATCTACTAGACGGGTCATTGATCTTTTACGCCGTTACGTGCGCTAATTCGCCCGTGACTGATTCTATTTTAACGCCCCAAAGCCCAGCGCCCCCAGATTACTACCAAAATATTTTTTGTAGTGTCTTTGAGTTTGTGTTGACGCGCTTCGCAGGGATAGCTGCGGATTCACTTATCAGCGATCTGCAATCTTATCTGGACGCATCCAGCGATGCGCAACGTCTATTTGCACGCCTGTTAACGCGTAAGGGACCGACTTTTTTAACCGCTTCATTAAAATATGCAGAGATCACCCAACTGGAGCAGGCCATAAGTGAACTAGGTGATCTGAAATTGCTCCAGCTGTCTGGTTCAGTGCCCGCAGATCAGCTTTTAACGCTGCTGACCAAGGCGCAAATCGTTGATTATTTTAGCGTACCCAAAATTCAGGCGAAAACCAGTAAAGGTCATATCCTAGATGCCTTACTCAGCAGTCAAAGCGATTTGCAAATTTGCCAGAGGTGCCAGAAGCAAACCGCATGGATAACCATCACAGCACCGCAGCAATGGCGTCTTATCAGCACTTTATATTTTGGCAACGCCGGTCAGGATTGGTCAACATTTGTGCGCCGTGATCTAGGATTGTTGGCCTATGAAAGTGTCGCCTTACACGCTCAGCAATTTGCCACTCGAAATGCAATGGAAGAACACTTAGAAGAACGAGTCTATAGCAGTTTGGTCTACCGCTTAGATGAACTGCCACATCTTGCAAACGCACTTCTCGACAAGTTAACCCAGACAGCGACAGTGGCCCTCGGATTACCCTCGCGCCAACGTCTGCGACAACGAAGCCTTTTACGTTTGGGCAAATGGGCAGAAAAAGAAAAATTGTTGGGTATTGCACTCTCGGCGTATGAGCACACGAACATACCGCCAGCACGCGAGAGGCAGGTAAGGATTTTGAGCAAAGAAAAAAGGCTTGAAGAAGCCAACAGCCTAATCGCTGCAATAAAAAAATCTCCAATTTCTGCTACAGAGCGACTATTTACAGAGCGCTTTGGTAAACGGGGCGGCGGTTATCAGCCACCGACAACTGTTATAGAAATTCAGGAAACGCCAGAGTCAGTAGAGGATTTCGTGCTACAGCAGTTGATTGAAGAGGGCGGTTGGGGCATTCACAGTGAAAACCTAATGCTAAAAACATTAACCGGGCTCATCTATTGGCCAATTTGTTTTGCACCACTACCAGGAGCATTTACTAATCTATTTCAGGCCGGTCCCCATGACCTTTTTGAGACAGACTTTTTTCTGCAGCGCCAACTAGCAATCGAAAACCTAGAGGCATCCTTAGCCTTGGAGGCAGATTTTATTGCGCACATCACTGAAATAGCACGCAAAAAACAAGGTATCGCTAATCGTCTGGTCAGCTGGGGACTGCTTGAATCTGTGACAATCGATGAGTGGTTAACGGCCATACCATTCAAGCAACTGCAACAACTCAGTCAATTTCTCATTCGTAACCTTTCTGAATACCGACGAGGTTTTCCTGATTTATTTATTTGCTACGAGTCAGGCCATGTCGAATATGTAGAAGTTAAGGGTCCATCAGATCAATTGCAGCCCCAACAGCGCGCTTGGTTTGAAGAATTCAAGCGCATGAATGTGCCTGCACGAGTAGTGAAATTGCTGGTGCGCAAATGAATACACTGGCCGTACGCAGACTTGCCGAATTCGTCTATCGCAGCGGTGATTTATATCCGCCATCGCAGGGTCGGCGAGTGGATGCAATCGAAGGCATCGAAACCCAACAAAAGTTGCAAAATTCTAGGTCAGAAAACGATCCTGAATATGCCGCTGAGGTTTCTTTGAAGCGCGAAATATCAATACTCAACGAACCTTACGAATTGCGCGGCAGAATGGATGGGCTCACTAAAAGTAACTCCGGCGAATGGATCATTGAAGAATATAAGAGCACTCGCGCTGAGAGAAAACCCTTAGACAGCATAGATTATGGCCAAGGACTGCTTTATGCCGGGCTTTGGGCTGCCGCAGAAAATCTGCAAGGCGCTATGGAATTACGCATTATCTACGTAAATCCAGATACGTTAATTGAGCACAGCTATGAATTTTATATCAGCGCAGGGCAAGCCATTGCACAACTTATGCTCAGCTTATGTTGTTATGAACAACGCATGCAACAGGATTTGCGGCGCCAGCAATTGCGCCAGCAGTGGGCTGATTCGCTCGTTTTTCCCTACGCTGATTTCCGGCCTTCCCAGCGCGCCATTGCCCGTAGAGTGTTTCAGGCTCAGCGCAAAAACGAAAATTTACTCCTCGAGGCCAGTACCGGCAGTGGTAAAACTATGGCTGTACTTTACCCGGGCCTACGTGGCCAAAAAGTCGGTGATAAACTGTTTTTTCTAACCAGTAAAAGTCGTGGCGCTGATGCCTTGCTCAACGCCACAAAAGACATTACTCGGGCTAATGCAAATGGCGCAGAGCAATTCATCGCAGTACAACTAACGGCGAAAGAAAAGTCTTGTTTAGTTGCTGGCATGCCCTGTAATGCAGATCTTTGTGAATACGCCGCCGGTTACTACGACAAATTACCCAAGGCCCTAGAGCAGCTTATTCAGCAGGGTGGTGTTAATGATCAAGGGCATATCGAAGCTGTGGCCAAACAGCACCAGGTCTGTCCATTTGAACTGAGTCTAGACCTGGCAACCTGGTCAGACCTCATTATTGGCGACTACAACTACATATTTGACCCAGTGGTTCGGCTGCAACGTTTTATTGCCCAGCCAAATATTCACCTGCTGGTTGATGAGGCCCATCAACTTAGTCCCAGAGTGCAGTCCATGCTGGGTGTAGAAGTCACTTCATTGGAAATTAGGGCGGCCAAATCCTGCAGCAACAAATCGATGTCTAAAAGCGTTTTGTCTTTAGAGCGAGCGATTAAGAAAACTGCCAAAGGTCTGGCTCAAGGTGAACATGAGATCATTCAGACCGTCTCTTTAGATAGAGCAGTAACGAAGTTTCTCGAAAACTACGAACACCCGGAGCTGGTAGAGGATCGCGAACCCGAGTTAGAAGCGCTGTATTTTGCCTGCTTGGGGTGGGCTCGTGGCGCCTCTTGGTTTGAGAAAAAGCGTTTTCGTTATCTCGTTGAGGTAAAAGAAAAAAGCATACAGGTGCGACAAATCTGCTTGGATGCCGGTCACTACGCCGACCAAGTGATGTCCGAATATGCCAGTACTGTTAGATTTTCAGCTACCGTTTCGCCTCTAAATATATATCAGCAATTACATGGGCAGGTTATTCACGAGGCTCGTTTTTCTGAGCGAGCTAGGACGCCTTTTAGCTCGGCCCAAACCCATGTAATAATTATCAAAGATATTCCTACTTATCTACAACAAAGACCTCAAAGTTTGCCTAAAATCTGCACGCTTTTAGATACGCTAACGATCAGCAAGCCCGGCCGTTATCTTTTGGCTATGCCGTCTTATGCCTATCTAGAACAGTTTCGGTATGTATACCAAGGGCGCAGCTCAGGTGCCGCTCAGTCGCCAGAGTTTTTTTATCAGGAACGCGGTCAGAATGCCCAAGCTCAGCAACAGTTGATGGATGCATTTACTGCAGCTGACAATGTTGTCATGGCGGTGGTTCTAGGGGGCGGTCTAAGTGAATCAGTGGATTTTGGTGAGGCAAAATTGAGCGGGGTGGTTATAGTTGGCTTGGGCTTGCCACCGCCGAGTTTGGAGCGAAATTTAATGGCTGAATTTTTCGCCGCGGAAGCTGGTGCCGAGCTTGGACAAACAATGGCTTACAACCAACCTGCTATGGCTCGAGTGATCCAGGCGGCAGGGCGTCTGATTCGTTCACCGGAGGATCGCGGGGTAATTTGCCTGGTTGACCCAAGATTCGAACGGCGTGAATTACAAAACTTTTTTCCATCTTACTGGCAACCCCAATCAATAGGTTTAAATGAAGTAAAAAACTCA
>CAJJAQ010000133.1 GCA_905182095.1 uncultured Pseudomonadales bacterium
GTCGTACTCACGCCCAAAGCGCTCTTCGTCCCACTTCATTGAACGCTTCAGCACATCCATTGCATAGTCACACTGCTCAATATTGTGCGGTTCGGAGAAAATTTGCAGGGTCACTTTACGCCCACTGCAAGTAATAAATTCGTCCTCCAATACAGCCAAATCACCAGCAACTAAGGCAAATAGATAACTGGGTTTGGGAAAAGGGTCTTCCCAAGTCACTTTACTGCGCCCATCTTCGGTCTTCGTCGCCGCCACCAAGTTACCGTTAGACAACAAGTTTGGGTAACGCTCACCATCGGCAATAATCGTTGTGGTGAATTTGGACAACACATCAGGTCTGTCTTGGTAGTACGTTATTCTGCGGAACCCTTCTGCCTCGCACTGAGTGCAGTACATGCCGCCAGAACGATACAGCCCTTCCAGCGCGGTATTTTTCTCCGGGCAAATTTTCGTCACAATTTGAATTTGATGCGCTGCATCCAGACCCAATAAAGTCAGTGATTCGTCATCCTTGAGAAACTCATTGCTGCCCAGTTCTCGGCCGTCGACTATTACTGAGATCAGCTCTAAGTGCTCACCGGCAAGCTCTAAACTTGTCGCATCCTCGGCTAGGCGCACAACCGATAAATTCGATGTGACTTGGGTTTCACCATCACGGATATCGAAGCACAACTCGGTTTTTTCCGTTGTGTAGGCCGGTGCCTGATAATCTACAAGCTTAATGGCTGTGGGTTGTCCGTCTTTCATTTTTGCTTCCTAAAAAAATTCAATGCTAAAACTATGCTCTGACGCTGTGCAACTTGAGGGCCCTCGGGCCTTTCTGCCTTTTCTCACGAGCGCACACATGCCTAAGAAAATAGATCAAGCTGGTCGCTGGGGTTCAATTTTGCTGCATCAATTGCTGGCGCAAATTCAACTTCAACAGTCATGCCAACGTGAGCGGCTACATTAAAGGCTCCCTGACTGAGCAACAAGTACTGACCCTTAATACCGTGTAAATTATCGAGTAATTCTGGCGTAGTCTCATTTATGGCTAAACGCTGAGCGGGCGCATGAGAATTTATTGGGTAAGTCAAATTGTGACTTGCCATCTCATCCACCCATTGGACTCCAGCAGGCAACTCAGTAGACGTCTGTAACTGCCGCGCAAGTTGCAGCAAATCAACATTATGGGGCTGCATGGAGACCATGCGCCGCCAATTAGTCTTATCGCTGACCTTGCTTTTGATTGCCACCTCGAGTAACCCGGCTGCGTGTCGAGTGTCTGCCTGGGCGATCACCATGCCCTGTACAGCACCCTGACTGAGCCAACGATAAAAACTACGATCTTGTCGGGTAATACCCACCTTTGGCCCGCTGCTATTGGCCAAATAAACCACATGAGGCTGCATACAATAAGATTCGCCCCAAGCGGGTTCACGACAAGTACCTTGGGCGAAATGACAGCGTTCGGGGCTTACAAAACAACGATCACAGCGCGCCAAGCTATAAAAACAGTTCTTGCAGTAACCGCCACCTTCAAATTTCTTAACACTCGCTTGGCAGTTACCACAGCTGCGCCCTCCAAGAAATTTCATGCGTATGGATCGACCTACTTGGGCAGATAAAGAAATTCGCTGATCATCTAGCATAAGTGCATATTCCACGGCTGCTATGGGGCGCTCGTGGGGCAAAATTGCACTGCTCTGAGCAGGCGGCGACCCAGAACCCTGAGGCATATCTAGTACTAATGACTGCAATCTTCCGGCTAACACAGAGGTGCTCAACATGGGTTAGAATATCCACTCTAAATTACGTATAACTTGAATCTTGCCATAGCTGGTGAACAAGCACAGAAAAAGTTAGACAGTAAGTAACAGACGGTTTATGCAGCGCCTCAAAGGGTAGTTTTTGGCGCTGGTTATTACGAGAGCATATATGCAAGCAGTAGATAAAGAAGTACTCAGTCAAATACTTAAATGGCTGAAAAATGACGAGCCTTGCTGGCTTGCCACTGTCGTCCAGACATGGGGTTCTTCGCCCCGCCCGGTCGGTTCGGTTTTGGCCTGTAATGCTCAAGGGCATATTGTCGGCTCGTTATCTGGTGGCTGTGTTGAGGATGACCTGTTAGAAAAAATAACTGCTGGGGAGCTGGCGGCCAACGAAGCGCAATTTTTCCAATACGGCATTACTGTTGAAGAAACAGAAAAACTAGGCCTACCTTGCGGTGGACACCTCTACATTGTAGTGGAACCACAAAAACCCAACAGCGAAAGTATTCAACACTTTACCAGTTTGAACGATGCCTTAGATCAGCGGCAATGCGCCCGCCGGATCGTCAACTTAAATCAACAGACTACAGCGATTGAGCTAAACGGCGGCTTTCAAGATTTGCGTTGGGACGAAGAAAATCAACAGTTAGACCATACCTTTGGACCCAGGCAGCAGTTGTTTATTATCGGCGCAGGCATGGTCAGCCAGTATTTGGCTGACATGGCGAAAAACCTCGATTACGAAATCACCGTATGTGATCCAAGGCAGGATTTACTGTCTTCTTTCAACGTCGACGGTGTACGTAAGATATGTGATATGCCCGATGACGCCATCCGCTTACATGCAAGAGATGCAGCAACTGCTATTGTTGCCCTCACCCACGACCCCAGAATTGACGATATGGGTCTCATGGAAGCGCTGACAACAGATGCCTTCTATGTCGGCGCAATGGGCTCCACACGGTCTTCTGCCAGCCGCAGAGAACGTCTGCTGTCCTTAGACATATCAGCCCAGGACATAGACAAACTACACGCGCCAATTGGCTTACCAATCGGCAGTAAAACGCCGCCGGAAATTGCCATTGCCATCTTGGCAGAAATCACTGCAGTGAAGAAAAACCGCCGAGTTGACGCTCTGCAAAAAGTCACAGAGCTCAGCGCTGCTAGCGTTTAGCCCGCGCAATATTTTGGCTACGCCCTACCAGACGTTGAAAAATGCCAATGTTGGCGCGGTTATCTTGGGTGCAGGCTTTGGTCGTCGTTTCGGTTCAGACAAACGTCTTGCAGCCTTGGGTAACACGACAGTTGCAGCCCAGACGCTAACGCATTTCAACGAAGTATTTGCCCACCTTAAAGTAGTTCTAAAAACTGAAGATAAGGCGTTAGGCGAGCTAATAGGACAACGTGCTGAAATCATTTACACGGATGAAGCGCATTTGGGTATGGGACACTCACTGGCTGCAGGTTTTGTCGATCTAGACTGGCAGTGGGCCTTTGTTGGGTTATTGGATATGCCCTTTCTCAAGCCCGCGACACTGGCGCAAATCGCGCTGACCACATTAACCACTCAGAGCAAAATTATCAGACCTATATTTGCTGCGGCGGAAAATCTGAACGCTTCTAAAACCTCGGCTAACTCCCTGACTAGCACCTCGACGAGTGCCAACACCAAGGGTCAGCAAGGTCACCCCATTGGCATCCATAACAGCCTCTTTGCCCAAGTTAGAAGGTCTAGGGGTGATCAGGGCGCTAGATGGCTGCTAAAGGACAACCCTCGCCTCATCGAGGACATAGCCGTCAGCGACCCAGGCATATTTATGGACATTGATCAGCCTCAAGACCTGCTTCAGCAATCCTAATTCGCGCGCTGGCCACCCAATCGGCTGGCCCAATCTAATTTGCTACGACATGCTTGATAGAAACTGTGCCCAGACGGGTACAACAAACGCAGAGCAGAGGGATATTTACGAATAATTATCTCGTCACCGATTTTGAATGGCACATGCACTTGAGAGTCACAACTGACCTGGGGCGCCGCATCGGCAACACTGAGCAAGCGGATCTTCAAAGTGCCATTGCCAGGCACCACTAAGGGTCTAGACGTGAGGGTGTGAGGAAACATGGGGACAATGACAATGGCATCTAAGCCTGGATGCATAATGGGTCCACCCGCGGACAAAGCATAGGCGGTAGAACCTGTCGGTGTAGCCACAATGAGTCCGTCCGAGCGTTGATCATAGACAAATTCGTCGTCCAACCATAAATCGAATTCCATCATCCGTGTGGTGCCGCCGGGGTTTATCACCACATCGTTCAAAGCCGTTTGGCTAGCAACAATTTTACCATCACGATGCACCGAGGCCTCGAGCAAAAAGTGCTCTTCAATACTGAACTGACCCTGCAAAATTTCATTTAGCTTAGCGTCAATCTGCTCCGGAGAGATTGCCGCGAGAAAACCTAAACCACCTCGATTAACCCCAACAACGGGAACTTGGGAGGCGGCCAACTCACGACCAAAACCCAGCAAACTGCCGTCACCGCCGATGACCACAACTAAATCTGCCGTGGTACCCAAATTTTCTTCACTGCAACCGGTTCTGTGGCCGCCATCTGGCTGTGCAGTTTCACTCAAGAGTTTCAGCGTTTTGTCACCAAAAACCACATCAATACCCAAACTGAGTAAGCAGCTTTCGGTAGCTAAAACGCTGTCAATAACACTGGCACTGTGGCGGCGTGCAACTATCGCAACGGTTTTGAATCTCTCGGTCATTTGTTGATCTCTTATGTACTCTGAATAGCCCAGTGCCCGGACCTGATTTGCCACACCCTACACAGCCCGCAAGCTATGAACAATGCCTTGAATTTACGACTGAGCCGTGACGTCAACAACGGTTGCAAATCTGAACGATGTCACTAGTCTAAGTAAAACTATAACTAGCAAACTTAACTATGAAAAGTGCACCTGAAATATACGACTTCAGCCAGCGATTCCAACAAGTCATTGCGCATTCTAAAAAAGACAAACTCAAGGCTATTTCAGGTCCAGGTGACATATGGCCGCTGATGCGGGAAGAAGCCGAAGTTAAAGCCCAAAGCGAACCCATTCTGGGCAGTTATTTTCATGCCACCATTCTAAATCACAAAAGTTTTGGCGATGCGCTCAGCTTTCGTTTGGCGAGTAAATTAGATAATCCGATGCTGCCGACTATGCTGATTCGCGATGTCATTGGCGAGGCTATGGCGGGCGATCCCGAAGTACTAAGGGCCGCAGAAATCGACATTCTTGCAACCTACGCTCGCGATCCAGCGTGCGATGATTTATCTAGTGCCTTTCTATTTTTTAAGGGCTATCACGCGTTGCAAGCCCATAGAATTGCCAACTGGCTGTGGCGCGAAGGCAGACAAACCTTGGCCCAATTCTTCCAAAATCAAATCAGCGTCACTTTAGGAGTAGACATCCACCCTGCCGCCCGCATTGGTTCAGGGATTATGTTTGACCACGCCACGGGTATCGTCATTGGCGAAACCGCAGTGGTTGAAGATGATGTTTCAATACTTCACTCAGTCACCTTGGGCGGTACCGGTAAAAGCTCTGGAGACCGCCATCCAAAAATTCGCCGCGGCGTATTGCTCTCAGCCGGTTGCAAAATTATCGGCAACATAGAAATTGGTGTTAATGCCAAGGTTGGTGCTGGTAGTGTCGTTCTCAATGATGTGCCTGCCAATGTTTCGGTGGCTGGTGTACCAGCAAAAATCATTGGCGACCCTCACAATCAAGTACCCGCCCATGATATGGATCAAAGTATCGCTATAGATCCCAAAGATGCTTAACCACTAACTGGCAAACCGCACTTTGGCACGACTGACAATTTTTTTAATTGTCTCTTCGTTCTGGGCACCGGGTAGCAAAAACCCACCTCCCAGCAGATAGCCGGGTACACCGGCAATGCCTAAATCAGGTGCCCTTGCCAACTGTTGGTTAACGGCCTCAGTGCCTTGCTCAGATAAAAGAAAAGCTTTCAGCCCTGTAGTGTCTGCGCCTGCTTCTGCAGCCAAATCCGTCAACACATGTACATCACCCACATTAAGCCCCCGGCAAAAATAGCCCTGAAATAAAACCTCAGCTATACGGTGCTGGGCTAGGGCTGCTTTGCTGGCAATCACGTCACTCATCGCGCCCGATGCGCTGTCATCCGACAGCCCATGGGCATTGCTACTTTGATCGTAAAACCAATCTATAAGTCTATGCGCCATAAGTGTATTCGGCGTGCGTTGAATAAGGTCGTAACGCAATTCAATGCCCACATCGTCAGCTTCCTGCTGCAAGCGCTCGGGGATACGCGCCATATCTGCGGCATGGCCAAAGCGGCGTTGCAAAAATTCTAAGCGATCCCAACCGCTTAACGGAATATTCGGATACAACATGTAGGGACGCCAACGCAAGCTCACGCCCTCGCCGACCTCTGAGGCAAGTGCGTTGTCCATGCGCCGCTTGCCAATAAAGCACCAAGGGCAGATAACGTCAGAAAAAATTTCTATACTCAACATGCGGCCTCCCATTCCTCTCCAAAGGTATAAACAAAGATACACTCCGAGACTTAAGCGAAGCGCATCCCACGGATTAGTACCGCCAATACACTCACAAATTGCCACTGTTTGCGTGGATAGGCCAACTTTTTGCGCCTTCGTATGGCATTCCTGACCAAGTATTAGCCCAATCCACCCCTAGATAATGCCTAGAAGGGCTGGACAGTCTGCCAGATATCATGCGTACTGTGCCCTGTAACATCTGGCACGTTTAATGCTTGCACACCGGCAAAGGATTAACAAAAGGTGGGTAGGATGTTTTCACGGACCGTCTTTTCACGCATTGTCATGGGCTTGGTAGGATTCACGTGCTTAATACTAGGCGTTATTGGCCTAGTTCTGCCCTTTTTGCCGGGGTTTATTTTTTTTGGCATAGGCATTATCTGTTTGGCTGGGGCCGACCCAAGACTAAACAAGCTATTAGCCAAACAACCAAGAATCGGACTGTTTATGCAGCGCATCAACAATAGTTCAGGTTTAGCTTTTACTCGGCGATGTAAAATCGCCCTTGCGGCATCTGCGGAGGTGTTTGTTGGCAGAAGAAGGTCTCGACAATAATAAATCGATCATCGTAGTCGGCGCGCTGGCCTATGATCAAATCGCGTCCACTACAAAAGAATTTGCCCACACGGGCCCTGGGCTAAATTGTAAGTTAGCGACTTTAGAAGAACATTTCGGTGGCTGTGGCGGCAATATTGCTTTCGGCATTACAAAGCACAATCTAACTGCGAAATTAATCTCGGTCTGCGGTGAGTTAGATTTCCACGACTACCGGACGCACATTGATTCCCCTTACACAGACCTGCAGGGGGTGATGACGAAGTTTGCTGTTAGTTGCGCTCGGGCATTTGTGTTATCTGACCCAAACGGCGAGCAGTTCACGGCATTTTATCCCGGCCCTGAAGTCAGTGAAGACAGCTGGGAAGCCCACCTGACTAATCAAAATTTGCAGCAAAGCCAGATCATGGTATGCGCCCCCTACCCTGAAACCCTCATGCTCAGTAGTCTCAAATGTATGACTGAGGCAAATCCAGAAGCTCTGCGCATTTGGTGCCCGGGGCAATATGCTGACAGCCTTAATATACCCGCCCTGCAGAATTTCAATAATTTTTGGGATGTGCTCATTGGCAATGAGCATGAGATCAATCATTTAATGGCACTTGATCCAGGGTTGGTGAGCAAAAAAACCGTGGTGGTCACGGCTGGTTCCAGGCCAATTAAGGTATATATGGCCCATGGTGGCACTCGCACCTTCCCAGTGCCAAAACTGGCTACCCCGGGCATTGATCCCACCGGTAGCGGCGATGCATTTATAGCCGGATTTGCCTGCGCTATCAGCAATCACTTTGATCATGAAAATAAAGGTGCTTGGATTGGTCATGTCAACGAAGCCGTTAAATCTGGCGTGCGTAACGCCCAGCGTTGCCTCGAACATCTTGGATCGCAAAATTACTTAAACGGCTCAACCTAACTCTAATGCTAGATTTAGGTTTGGGTTTGGGTTTGGGTTTGGGTTTGGGTTTAGCAATAGAGCTGAGCCGGAACACTAAAAGCCACGATGCGAATCAAAGATTCCAAAAAGTACCCCGAGTTAGGAAATAAATCATGCTGTCATCCCCGCAAGGATTTGTTGCGCCAAGTTGGTTAGACGCCATCGCAAAAGTTCAGCTAGGCCATTGGCCTACGCCTTTAGAACGCCTTCCCCGTTTAACCAAAGAGTTATCTGGGCCGCAATTGTGGGTCAAACGGGACGATTGCAGTGGCTTAGCCACCGGCGGTAACAAAACCAGAAAGCTAGAATTTCTCTTAGCCGACGCCATCAACAAAGGCGCTGACACTATTGTTACTTATGGCGCGGTGCAGTCAAACCATGCTCGGCAAACTGCCGCAGCTTGTGCCAAGTTAGGTCTTGAATGCCACTTGTTATTGTCCCAACGAGTTGATTGGAAGCATGCCAGCTATAACAATAACGGCAATGTTTTGTTCAATAAGCTGTTCGGCGCAAACATTCATATCCTAGCTTTGGATGAATTCGAGCAGCGCCAAGCAGACATCCTTACTGATTTAGCAGCACAGAATAAAAGGGTTTACCAAATCCCCCCTGGTGGCTCCAATGCACTTGGCGCGCTAGGTTATGTGATGTGTTTAGCTGAACTGGAGTGGCAATGCAAAGAGATGATGATGTCTTTGGATCAAATCATTCATGCCTCGGCAAGTTCTGCCACACAAGCTGGCTTAATATTTGGTGCCGGTGCGCTGGGTTCGAAGGTCGACATTTTGGGGATCAATGTATTTCACCCAGACCCTTCAACCTTAACAAGTCGGATTGAAAAACTGCTTGGGCAAATGTCAGCGCAGTTTCCCGACAGCAAAACAAGCTCTGATCTACCGATAAATATAAATCATGCGTATTTTGGCGAAGCCTATGGCAAGCCGTCTCAAGCGGGTTTAGATGCGATAAAAATGGTCGCCGAGTTGGAGGGGCTGCTGTTTGACCCAGTTTACTCAGGCAAAGCCCTTGCCGCCCTAATAGACCAAATAAACCTAGGCAACTTCAGCCAACATGAAAATGTGATCTTACTGCACACCGGTGGCGCTGCCAGTTTAAGCGCCTATGTAGATGCATTTTAAAAAACTCACCGACACTCTTTTAACGAATGAGCGTTGCAACCTGTTTGCCGCAAAATTTGGCGGCAACATTTTTGCGAAAACATTTTTGCGACAAATACGATAACGCATTAGGCAATGGCCATTGCAGCCATTGCCTATACTAAAAGCCTTTCTTAGCCTATAAACATACCGCCATTGGCAAACAAGGTTTGTCCGGTGAAGTAACTAGACTCATCGCTGGCTAAAAACAGTGCTGTACTAGAAATTTCATTTGGCTGACCAAAGCGCTGCATGGGTGTCATCATCATAACGTTATCCATCCAATCTGGTGATTGACGGATGCCAGCTGTCATTGGCGTTTCAATAAATCCAGGCCCAATCGCATTGATTCTAATATTGGTTGTAGCCAACTCCGTGGCCATCACATTAGTCAACATAATGACGCCAGCCTTAGACACACAATAATCCGCTGCGCCCACCAAAGGTCGCTTGCCAGCAATCGAGGCGATGTTAACAATAGATCCAGGCGTGCCTAACTTAAGCATATGCTGCACAGCAATGCGGTCGGTGATCATGGTGCCAGTAAGATTAATGTCTATTACCCGCTGCCAGTCGCTAATTGCGCGGTTGTGCAAAAAGTTGGCTTCTGGATCTTCATCATTCATGTCAGCAACTTCACCACTGACATAGTTAGCCGACGAAACACCCGCCGCTGCCAACACTGTGTCTAAACGACCATAACGTCTAACTACGTCGTCAAACAAAGCTTGTTGGCTGGCCTCGGAGGTCACATCGACATGTATAAATTCAATTGGTGCGCCCCCTGCGGACATTTCAGCCGCAGCTTTCTCACCGCGCTCGGTATTCACATCAGCGATAACAATCTTGGCACCCTCTTTAGCATAACGCTCAGCTGATGCGCGACCTAATCCGCTAATCCCGCCTGTAATAACCGCAACTCTTCCTTCCAAAGCACCCATAATTTCTCCTCACAATAATGAATAAAACAATTCTAGCCTGTCGTAAACTTTGACAGAGCCGCTAACGCCCGCTGGCTATTTGCCAAATGCGGCAAGCTCCAAGGTGTAAATACATCCACCTCCCCCTTTAACAATTTACCCAGTTCTGGCAAAGCAATCCATCTAACCTGAGAAATTTCTTCGGACTCAGACCTTATGGGATTATTTGATCTAGCGGCAAAGCCGCGAAAAATTGAACAATCTTTAAACCCCGGACCCGACCAACTGGCTTTTTCTATATCGCCTAAACTCACCAGCACGTCTACCTCTATTCCAAGCTCCTCTAACAAGCCGCGCATGGCGCCCTGCTCGTAGGTTTCCCCGGGCTTGAGGTGCTCACCAACACTATAATCCCAGTAACTCGGATATAAATCTTTATCTTCAGCACGAAGTTGCAGCAATAACTCGTCTGCATCATTAAATAGCAAAACGTATGCCGAGCAGTGCCATAGACCCTGAGCATGAACTTGATCACGCGGCATTAGACCCAAAGGCGCTCCCGCATCACTATAGGTCTGAAAGTACTCTATTGCCGGTTCGCTGAATTGCACTCTAAGTCTGCTTCTAGGTTTAAGTTAAGGTCTGGGTCTAGCTCAAGACCTTGGTAGCCGTAGCAAAACCAGCGTAACGAGGCTGATCTATGGCTATTTGATTAACCACAGTTGCGCGCAAGTGGTCTGCCAAGCCCGGAAAATCTAACCCAATAGACTCATCTCGTAGACCATGTGTTAGACGCCAACGCAGATCATTAACCAATTCATCGCTCGCAAACAGTGTTCTTAAGCGCTGACTTTCATTAACCAAGCAAGCCTGACCGAGAGCGACTTCTCGTTGCACAATATCCAGTGAGTTACTTGCCACTCGAGCTAAGAAATTGGTCCGCCCTTGAGTACTGCTCATTACATCCTGGCGCAAAAAGTCCGTCACACTGGCCAACAGTTCATCAATTCTGGGCATATCAATACCCACAGCAGATTCATCCGCTTGGACTAGCTCCACAGGCCCAGGAATCAGCAAATTTACGCAATCTACCTGACATTCAGAAGACCGCCGCCCAATGGCAGGGCGCTCAACGCTTTGATCTGGTCCTGTGCGATAATGCTCGGCCATGCCTAAACAGCCTACAGCCCACCAGAACGAGCCAAATACTTGCCAAAATTTCACCGCTTGGGGATCCACCTTTTTGCCACTTATCGACTCATAACCTGCAAATAAATCCTCAGTTTCACCAAAGCCCCCTACCGGTAACTCCGCTCGACCAAAACGCCAAGAGTGCGTCAGCATCCAGCCTAGATCGCGCATAGGATCGCCAATATGTGCTACTTCCCAATCTAAAACCGCCACCACGCCGGTCTCGTCTACCATGACATTGCCGTTACGAAAATCGTTGTGCACCAATGCTGGGGTAAAGTTTTCTGGCAAATTGGCTAACAACCACCGAGCGGTGTAATCAATCATGGGTTGTGGCGTATTAAATTCTTGGTAACGCTGCCAGGTTTGCTCTACATATTCTCGAGGGGTAAGTAACTGTAAGTGCTGATCAAGCCCACTGACTTTTAAGTCGATAGCATGAATGCGGGCCAAAATTTCGCCACAAAGATAGGCCAGCTTAGGGCGTATTTGATCCAACTCCGGCGCCTTAACAATTCTCGCACCGAGGGTCAGACCCTCAAGCCATTGCATAATAAAGCCGCTCCCTAACCCATCCGCCGGGGTCAAGACATGATGAATCTCAGGTTCTGGCACGCCATATTTAGCGGCGGTTTGCATCAACAAAGCCTCCACCGCTAAACCCGGGTGTTGGGCCGTTATCTCGCCTTCTTCGCCACCGGAAGCCCGCCGCATGGCAAGTTTCTCAGGACCACTTTTAAGGGTCACTTGAATACAATAAGTTTCCTGACTGGCACCCGCAGATAGACGCTCAACGCCATCCAAACTGACAAAACCTTGAATAACTTTAGGCAACAACTGCCCAAGCAACTGGTCGAAGGACAGCTCAGAGTTTGCACCCAGAGCAGCCTTCTTTTCACTCGATACGCTATTCATCAATGCTAGCTTTCCTGTACACCTTTAGGAGCACGCTGGTTCATAAAACCAAACAGGTAGCCGGCAACACGACGCATCTGAATTTCTTCAGCACCCTCAGTAATGCGATATCTACGGTGATGGCGATAAATATGCTCAAAGGGCTTATGGCGTGAATAACCGAGGCCACCGTGTACTTGCATTGCCCGGTCCGCGGCTTCACAACAAAGGCGATTAGACCAATAATTACACATAGACACTTTGTCAGACACGGAAAACGCGCCATATGTATCCATTTGCCAAGCAGTCTTGTGAATTAACGCACGAAGCATTTCACATTGGGTTTGTAACTCAACTAACGGGAACTGAATACCTTGGTTAGTGGAAAGCGGTTTGCCAAATGGCTTGCGCTCCATAGCATATTGAATAGATTCATTAATACAAAACTGCGCGGCACCTAGAGATGATGCTGCTTGACGAATACGATTTTCGTTGAAGAAATGCTGTACCACACCCAAGCCTCGGCCTTCACCGCCAAAGATAGAACCATTTGGTACGCGAACATCTTTCATAGATACCCGCCCATGGTCGGTAGGCATATTGAAGGTCCAAAGCATTTCCTCAACGGCAAAACCTTCGCTTTTTGTTGGGGTTAAAAATGCTGTGATGCCGTTACCGTCTCCTGCTTTGCCACTAGTGCGAGCAAAAATTAGGTCGTGCTTGGCTTTGTGAATGCCGGTATTCCAGGTTTTGGAACCATTAATAATCCACTCGTCGCCATCGCGTACGGCGGAAGTTTCCATATGTGTTGCATCAGAACCATGATCTGGTTCAGTGATACCAAAAGCAAAACCCATCTTGCCTTCAGCTAGGCCGTCTATCCATTCGGCCTTTTGTTCGTCGGTGCCGTATTCAATCATCAATAACAGACCAACATTGTTACCTACAATAGAATGCTCGTTCTGCAAATCGTTGTGTAATCCCAAGCCCTTGGCAGCAAAGTGCTCGCGGATAATAGCCATACCCAAGTTGGTGCCTTCCTGACCGCCATATTCTTTTGGCAGCGGATATCGGTAGTGTCCTGCTGCGTCTGCCCGGCGCTTGGCTTCTACCAACAAAGATTCCCACTCTTCATTAGGCAGTCCATTGCGCTCCCAATCTGTACGCGCATCTTCACGACGGTGATCAAAAAAACGAATGTTGTCGTTTTCTTGTTCTAGCGGCTTAATCTCGTCTTCAATAAATTGATCTAACTCAGCTAAGTAAGCCTGCATTTCTTGTGGAATATCAAAGTTCATTTCTCTCTCCTAACTACTTATTATCTTTAATTTTTAATTTTTAATTCTTAATTCTGTTTTCGATGGCGATGTCCGAACCCTAGGTTTACCTGCCCCTGGGACATCAGTCGATTTGCGTTTCTTTTAATTAAGCTCTTTTTTGTCAGGCTCCTTATTGTCAGCCTCTTTATTGTCCGCCTCTTTTTTCTCTGCCTCAACTAGGCCCCAAACAATTGCGCCACGCATAAACTGACGAAACTGGGGTTCTTGATAAGTTGTCGTGGTGTGTCCTAGAGCACTATAAAACACTTGGCCCTCGCCTACTTCATGCCACCAAACCAAGGGATGATCTTCGCCCATAGGACTTTTTTCCGGGTCATAGGTTGCCTCGTCAATACTCACCAGCACATTAGTCTCAGCCCTTGGACTGGCACTGAAGTTATACCATTCATCACTGCGTCGCCAAATGCTCGGTAAATGTGCGGTGGCCGGATGAGTTTGGTTTTCCACAAGCAAATTCGCCGGTTGAATATGCGCAGTCATTGGGTGATCAACGAACTGAGCTTTAAGTACTTGGTCGAAATACCAATCCCATTCGTAACCTTGATCGCCACCTGCTGCGTGTTGAGCAATTAGTGAACCACCCGACTCCACATAGCCCTGCAAAGCCATTCGCTGCTCATCAGTCCAAACGGTGCCACTTTTATGATTGAGAATAATCAGCTGAAAACGACTGAGGTTTTCTTGGCTAAATACAGCCGCATTCTCCGTATGATAAAACTGCCAGCCATTTTCAGCAGCCAATTCATCGAGCATTTGAATAGAAGCGGGAATGCTTTGTAGGTGGCGATAACCATTGGTTTTAGAAAAACTCAAAATTGCCACAGCGCCTAGATCCTCTGGCAGGGCTGGCGCTTGGGTGTCAAAAACAGGTGCTCTAAACAACTGAGGTTGATTATATATGGCGCGCACATAGATCCAATTTTGGTACACCAGCAGTGCGATAACCACAACGACAATGGCGAGCGCATAGCGACGCCAAGACATTAAATTGCACCCGCTCGTAACTGGCTCACCGCATAGTCCACGGCACGAGCTGTGAGCGCCATGTAAGTCAGCGATGGATTAACGCAAGAGGCCGATGCCATTGCAGAGCCATCAGTAACAAACAGGTTAGCTGCAGCATGAGCTTGATTGTGCGCATTCAGAACCGCTTCTTTAGGGTCATGTCCCATGCGCGCAGTACCCATTTCGTGAATCGCAGCACCGCCGACCATTTCGGCGTTGAACGGATCTATTCGGACAGCGCCCGCAGCCTTGAGCATGATTACCGCTTGCTCGACTACATCTTCGCGATGGCGCTTTTCATTTTCGCCAAATTCAAAATGAAAGGTCACCTGTGGAATACCAAAGCGGTCTTTCTTGGTTTTATGCAAGGCCACCGTATTGTGCGCATAGGGCAGAATCTCTCCGAAACCGCCTAAATTCATATACCACGGGCCAGGCTTGCGCAGCCCGTCTTTAAACTCCGCACCAAACCCCGGTGTCACCTTAGACATGGTGTCCCAAGACAAGCGCCCAGCGCTGCCTTGATAGCCATAACCGCGAGTAAAACCGAGGCCGTCATCGCCTTGCACATTTCTAAAGCGAGGAATATAAATGCCATTTGGCCGGTTGCCATAAGGATAATATTCCTCAAAGCCCGGAATAATGCCCCGAGCGCCTGCTCTATAAGTGTGATCCATCATATAGCGCCCTAGGGCGTCGCTTTCATTCGCAAAGCTTCTGTCGCTATCGCCGAGTGTTGAATTCATCAAAATCTGCGTTGACCCCACCGTAGAGGCACACAAAAAGATCAGCTTGGCTGAATAACGACTGCGCTCACCAGTCACAGTATCTATGACACGTACAGCGCTGACGCGTTGGGTCTCTGGATCGTAGTCTAGGCGTTCAACCAGAGCGTTGGCTCTTAGTTCGAAGTTCCCAGTGGCCCTAGCTGCCGGTAAGGTACTGGACAAGGAGCTGAAGTAGGAGCCGGTACTACAGCCTCGATGGCAAGGCCCACAATAATGACAAGGTGCCCGACCCGGTAAAGGCTCCGTTAATGTTGCCGTCCGCCCAATAGTCATTACCCGATCTGAAAAATTCTCAGCAATGGCACCGGCCACATGACGCTCAACCACGTTCATGTCCATTGGCTTTTGAAATTCCCCGTCTGGCAAATGGTCAAGACCCAGAGCCTGACCGCTAACCCCAATGAATTTCTCTACATAAGAATACCAAGGGGCCAAATCTTTGTAGCGAATGGGCCAGTCAATACCAATGCCCTCTTGCTTATTTGCTTCAAAATCTAAATCGCTCCAGCGATAGCTCTGGCGGGCCCACAATAACGAGCGACCGCCCACAACATCGGCTCGGACCCAATGAAAGGGATCTTGCTCATTAAAGTCATATGGGTTCTGGGCGTCGTTGTTCCAAAAATGCCGGGTGGTTTCATCAAAGGCATAAGACGTAGATTGAATCTCATATTCGTCTTTATACAGCTCTCGCGGGCGCATGCCTTTGTTATTGCGCTCCCAAGGCGGCTCATGCTCACCCACATAACCGGTACTGTGCTCAAGGGGTTTACCGCGCTCCAACATCAGCACCTTTAAACCTTTTTCACTGAGCTCTTTAGCCGCCCAACCTCCGGTAATACCAGACCCTATAACAATCGCATCCACTTGCTCAGTTGTATCTATTTTGCCCATTGTCGGCCTACCTCGCTGAATTTGTAATCGCCATCGTAGAAACCAGGCATAGGCACGTACTTACGCTCGATCGTCGCGCCAACTTTGGATGTGTAATA
>CAJJAQ010000134.1 GCA_905182095.1 uncultured Pseudomonadales bacterium
CAATATGGCGTTCTCTGTAGAAGATAGGATCCAGCGTGAGCTGAATTTTGCGGTGATTGACGAAGTGGACTCAATTTTGATTGATGAGGCGCGAACACCACTGATTATTTCTGGTGCTGCAGAAGAAAGCACCCGGCTCTACCAGGTGCTGAATAAAGTAGCGCCGACCCTAATTGAACAGCCTTTTGACGATACGCCCAGAGTGTTTGGTGACGAGGTGCCTGAACCGACTGCAGATTTCACAGTTGATCTAAAGAATCGGCAAATAGAACTTACCGAATTGGGACATCAAAAAGTTGAAGATGCGCTCATTCAGTTGGAGTTGTTAGCAGAGGGGGATAGTCTTTATTCGTCCAGCAACCTGAATTTGCTTCATCACGTACTGGCTGCGCTCAAGGCTCACTCGCTATTTAAACGTGATGTGGACTATATGATCACCAATTCTGAGGTGGTAATAGTTGATGAACACACGGGTAGAGCCATGCCCGGGCGGCGTTGGTCAGATGGCATTCACCAGGCGATTGAGGCGAAAGAAGGGCTGCCTATTCAAAACGAAAGCCAAACCTTGGCTTCTACAACCTTCCAAAACTATTTCCGCTTGTATCGCAAACTGTCGGGTATGACGGGTACAGCGGATACCGAAGCTTTTGAATTCAAGCAAATATATGGTTTAGATGTGGTGGTGGTGCCTACTCATAGGCCCATGGTGCGCGAGGATGGAAACGACCTCATGTACCTCTCACTGGCAGAAAAGTATGACGCCATTGTTCAAGACATAGAGCACTGCATGGCGAAAGGCCAGCCGGTTCTCGTTGGTACTGCTTCAATTGAAAGTTCAGAGCTGTTGTCTACGGAACTCAATGCGAGAAAAATTGCGCACAATGTATTGAATGCAAAACAGCATGAGCGTGAGGCAGATATTATCGCCGATGCCGGTAGAGCCGGATCTATCACCATCGCTACAAATATGGCTGGTCGAGGTACTGATATTGTTTTGGGTGGCAGCTTGGAGGCCGAGCTGAGTAAGTTAGATAATCCTAGCGCGGAAGAGACAAGCAAGGTTCAGGCTGCTTGGCAGATCAGACACGACGGTGTACTTGAATCAGGTGGCCTGCATATTATTGGCACTGAGCGCCACGAATCACGGCGTATAGACAATCAGTTAAGAGGCCGTTCAGGCCGCCAAGGTGACCCGGGTTCAACCCGTTTCTATTTGTCTCTTGACGATAATTTGATGCGCATTTTTGTTACTGAAAGTGTACGCAATTTGATGTTGCGGCTTAGTTCAGAAGAAGGCGAAGCCATTGAACATAAGATGATCAATCGGTCTATTGAGAACGCTCAGCGCAAAGTAGAAGGGCATAACTTCGATAGTCGTAAGAATTTGCTTGAGTACGATGATGTATCTAACGATCAACGTCAGGTGATTTATCAACAGCGTCGTGAGCTTATGGAAGCCGAAGACATCAGTGCGACTATTGAAGGCCTGCGTGAAGAAGTCGTATACGATTTCATTGGGCAATACGTTCCACCGGAAAGCCTGGTTGAACAGTGGGATATAGATGGCTTGGAGAAGGCCTTAGCTGCGGATTTTGCCAGCACTCAACCCATCAGAAAATGGTTGGATACAGATGATGCCTTAGATGAAGAAAAACTCAACGAACGTATTTTGACCCAACTTGAAACCGAATACGCAGAGAAAGAAAGCACTTGGGCTGCAGCGGATATTAATATGCGGTTGGTTGAGAAACAGGTGATGTTGCAGATTCTTGACCAAAAATGGAAAGAGCACTTGGCCTCTATGGATCATTTGCGTCAAGGTATTCATTTGCGCGCCTATGCGCAAAAACAACCTAAGCAGGAATTTAAGCGAGAATCTTTTGAGCTTTTCCAAAACCTACTATTCGATATTAAATTTGAATTGATTCGCATGCTTTCCCGTATGCAGATTGAAAGCCCGGAAGAAATTGAAGCCCAAGAACGACTACGCCGCGCGCAGGCTGCAAAGCAAATGAATTTTGAGCACAGTAAGGCCCAAGGCATGGGTGCAGAAGAAGCGCCTGGTCGGCCGCCTAAGCCAGCTGATCCCAAGGGCGAAACATTTATACGCAATCAACCTAAAGTAGGGCGTAACGAACCATGCCCTTGCGGCTCTGGACGCAAATTTAAACAATGTCACGGCACTGTATAGACTTGAGGCCAGCACTCTTTATATTTTTGTTGAGAGCGTATGTTCGCCAAGGAATCATGCAAACTACTTTTATGCCGTGGCGTGTGGAGAGATAGATGGCAGTTAATTTATCATTGCCTGGAAACTTGCTGGCAGTTCCTGGCATACAAATGGGTACGGCAAAAACTGCGATCAAATCGGCGGATCGTGACGATGTGGCAGTTTTTTCTTTTGCCCCGGGTACTCAGACAGCCGGGGTGTATACCCAATCTTCCTTTATCGCCCCACCGGTGCAACTGGCTAAGGCTCGGCAGGCTAATTGTCGCGCCTGGGTAATCAACAGTGGCAATGCTAACGCCGCCACCGGTGAATTAGGGCTGCAAGATGCAGATGCTGTGTGTAGTCATGTAGCGGAGCATCTCGGAACAGACCTACAGACAGTATTACCATTTTCCACTGGTGTGATTGGCGAAAGACTAAATGTGCCAGCTTTGCAAAAAGCGGTAACAAGCGCTGTTGCAGATCTAGGTACTGATGCGTGGCTAGATGCGGCCGCGGCGATTATGACAACGGATACTGTAGCCAAAGCTTGTAGCCGGCAAATAACAATTGCAGGTGAAGTAGTAACAATCACCGGTATCGCCAAAGGCTCTGGCATGATCAAGCCTAATATGGCCACCATGCTTGGGTTCGTTGGTTGTGATGCAAATATTTCTCAAAAGCTTCTGCAACTTATGGTGAAACAAGTCGCCGACTCAAGTTTTAACCGAATTACCGTAGATGGCGACACATCAACTAACGACTGTTTTATGATTGCTGCCACTGCCCAAAGCAACGCAGCGGCAATAGTATCTGCAGAAGATTCGGCTTATCAGCAACTGCGCGAAGGTTTAACTGACGTAGCAAAATTCTTAGCCCAAGCCATTGTTCGAGATGGCGAGGGAGCGACCAAATTTGTTGCGGTTAAAGTCACTGGTGGTGCCTCTGCCCAAGAGTGCTTAGAAGTCGCCTATACCGTGGCCGAATCGCCGCTGGTAAAGACCGCGCTATTCGCCGGAGACGCTAACTGGGGACGTTTTTGTATGGCCATTGGACGCGCTGAGGTAGAAGACCTTGATGCATCCAAAGTGGCACTTTGGCTAGACAATGTTGAAGTGGCCAGTGGTGGCTTAATGTCACCGAGTTATACCGAGGCAGCTGGTGCTGGCGTGCTCGCGCAAGATGAATTCAGCGTCATCATTGACCTTGGTCGAGGCGCCGCAAGCGAAACAATTTGGACAACAGATCTGTCCTATGAATATATACGCATTAACGCCGAGTACCGCTCCTAGTCAAACTTCTAGATCGTGTTGCTAGATCACAGTTCTAGATCACAGTTCTAGATCGCAGTTCTAGATCGCAGTTCTAGATCACAGTTCTAGATCACAGTTCCAGATCACAATTGTCGCTCCTAGCCCCGCTTCTATCTATAGCTTTTCCCCGTAACTTCTACTTAACGCTTTTACTCATAGTTTCTATTTATAGTTTCTATCCATAGTCTCTATCCATAGTCTCTACCTATAGTTTCTACCCATAGCATCTAGCAGCAGTTTTCTAGGGCTGATTTTCTTCGTTAAATTCTGGCTCGCTGTCGCCGGGAATTCTGTGGTCTTCACCTGCCCAAGCACCAAGATCAATCAGTCTGCAACGCTCTGAACAAAAAGGCCTGTTGGGATTGCTCGGTGTCCACTTCACGCTCTGCTTACACGTGGGGCATGGGATTATGTGTGCTGTTTCTGACATAGATCGGTTAGCTCTTGGTGAATGTTTTCTACGTTGACCTGCAATTCATTAATGCCTTGGTCATTGAGCAAGATGAAGTCGGCCGCAGCCAAACGATCTTGCCTGTTCATTTGTGCATTAACGATCGATTGCACCTGATCTCGATCGTTGTCATCACGAGACATTGTACGTTGAATTTGGGTTTCTACTGGCGTGTCTACTACGATAATTTTTTTGCACCATTGAGATTGCCCTGACTCTAAAAGAAGGGGGTTAACCAGCAGGCAATAAGTAGATGAACTGTTGCGGATTTGCCCAGCAAGATATTCGCTGATCAGTGGGTGCAGCAGGCGCTGCAGCCATTTGCGCTCTGACCCGTCAGCAAATACAAGCTTGCGCAGTTGGGCGCGGTCTAAGCCGCCATCTGCACCAATTATGGTTTCGCCAAAATGTTCGGCTATAGAATCTAAAGCCGGTTGGCCAGGCTCAACTACCGCTCTGCTGGCTAGATCAGCATCTACTATATCAATGCCTAAAACTTCGAAATGATTGGCTGCTGCGGTCTTGCCGCTGCCAATGCCACCAGTAAGACCGATCAACATAACTATCCCTAATACGAAACTGTTTGATGAGCGCGCAGGGCGCAACAGTTAAGAGGATAATCCATGGAGAGGCCTAAAAGCCACATCCTGTGTGATTTGCTCAACCACCCAAGACGCTACCCATTTGAAAGACCGGTAGATACATAGCTGTAATCAGTCCGCCTAAGATGAGGCCCAGCAAAGCCATCATTGCAGGTTCTAAGAGTGGCAAAAGTTTCTCAATGGTGTTTGCCACTTCTCTTTCGTAGTGAACGGCGCTTTTCTCTAGCATTGTGTCCAATACCCCAGCTTGTTCTCCTATAGCGATCATCTTAATAATTAGGGTTGGAAAACAACCCACTTGAGCAATTGCTGCATGTAGTGACTCACCATGGGCTACAGAATGTTGTATTTGCTGCGTGGCGTGTTGATACACCAAATTCCCTGTGACTGGGCCGGCAAAAGTTAAGGCATCGGCTATGGGTATGCCCGCGCTATAGGTTGTTGCCAGCGTACGAGAAAATCTGGCCACACAGTTAGCCGTAATCACTTTGCCGCATAAAGGAAGGTTGAGCAAAAGTCGGTGTATAAAAAGTGTAAAGGCTGGCTGCCTGCGATAGATAATTTTAAACACTATTGTTATTGCGCAAGCTGTTGCTAGGGCATGGGGCCAATAGTTTTGCATATAGGTCGATAGCTCTATAACGAAGGTGGTCATAGCCGGCAATGTTTTACCTTGGCTGCGAAACATCTGTTCAAACTGAGGTACTACTTTAGTCAGCATTAAGGCTGTGACTACGGCTGCAATGGTTAAAACTGCGATAGGGTGTACTAAGGCTTTCTTTATTTTCGCCTTTAGCTCTAGGGTTCTTTCCTGATGGTTTGCAATGTTGTGTAGGGTGGCATCTAGGGTTGCGGTGGCTTCGCCAGCTTTTATCAGTTGCTGAGTTAATGATTCAAAGACCAATGGGAAATTGCTGGCTGCCTCAGCCAGAGTATTACCAGCCAAAATTTTCTCGCCCAAATTCTTAGCTATTTTAGCCATGACCTTTTGATCCGAAGTTGAATCCTCGGCAAGTACCTCTAACGATTGCAGAATGGGAATGCCCGCCTCGATGAGAGTTGCTAGTTGACGGGTAAATAATGCGCTGCTGCGTGGATTCACCTTGTGGCCGAAAACGGAAATTTTTGTCGGTAGCGCTCGCTCGGAAATTCTTAGTCGTTGTAATCCCTTTTTTTGTTGTTCTTGTGAAATGGCGGCGATATCTACGCCCTGCGTCTCAATTTTTTGCCTTGCAGCGTTAATGTCTGGTGCGCGGATAATGCCACGTTGGAAGTTGCCGATTGGTCCGGTGCCGGACCATCGAAAGAGTTTCTCGTCCATGTCTTGTGGCGGTACTGATGCTTCATCAACAGGGTGGTTGGCTCGCGCCCCAATTCCTATCATTACAGCGCAGCGTCCGTAAGTGTCAAACGATTTGCTTCCTGCAAACTGGTAACGCCGCTTAGGACTTTTTCTAATGCCATTTTGCGTAAGTTGTTGTTCGCCAGGTCGGTGGTGGCTAAAGAGGCTTCGCCTTTGCTGTTGTCTAACCGTTCTAAGGTTGCTTGATCCATTTGGATCAAATCAAAAATCCCTATGCGTCCTAGATAACCCTGGTGGCAGTAAGCGCAGCCTTCTGGGTGTGCTTTGAACAGGCGGTGATTTATACGTCTTTGGTCGACACCTGCTTCAAGCAAAATTGCCTCCGGTAAATCGGCCACCTTTTTGCAATGATCACAGAGCTTTCTGAGCAAACGCTGGGCCATAATTAAGCTGATAGATGTGGTTAGGTTGTGTCGCGGAATACCCATTTGCATGAGTCGTTCTAATGTGGCGAAAGCCGAGTTGGTATGCAGTGTAGACAATACGAGGTGACCTGTTTGTGCTGCGCGTATGGCAATATTTGCAGTTTCTATATCGCGGATTTCTCCCACCATGATGACGTCTGGGTCTTGTCTTAGCAGCGCTCTTAGTGTGGTTGCGAAATCGAGGCCAATGCGGGCATTTACATTAACTTGATTTATGCCGTGTACGTCTATTTCAACAGGGTCTTCTACGGTAGAAATGTTGCGCTGCTTTTCGTTTAACAAATCTAACGCACTGTACAGGGTCATAGTCTTACCGCTGCCGGTGGGTCCGGTGACCAGAATGAGTCCTTGAGGCTGACCCAGGGCTCTAAGCAGAACAGACTTTTGTTCCCTGGCCATGCCGAGGTGTTCGATACCTCTGTGGGCGGTGTCTACGTTAAGCAGACGCAGGACAATTTTTTCGCCCCATAGCGTTGGCAAACTGCTGATGCGTAAGTCCAATGTTTTGTGGTTGGTGGTGTCTAGCCGCAATCTACCATCTTGAGGTAGACGCTTCTCAGAAATGTCTAATTGTCCTAAGACCTTTATACGGGAACTAAGTCGACTGCCGATTGCTTGTGCTGGTGTTGGCCCTAACTGGAGCAGCCCATCAATACGTAGGCGAATTCTATAGCCCTGTGCAAAGGGTTCTATGTGGATGTCAGAGGCTCTTTGTGCAACGGCTGTATCGATTAGGTGATTAACGAATGTTGCAACCGGGGAATCATTGTTGCCGTTAGCGAACACCTGTTTGCTATCACCTAAGTTTACATCGTTCGCTATCGCACTTGATTTTGCTGATGAGGCTAGAGCTCGTTTGTGCGCTCGGTCTGCAAGCGCCGGTGAAGATCTATAGGTGTTCATCGATAAGTTCTCGGGTGCGGACTCCGCTGCGGATACAAATTTTGACTCAGGCGCAGAGTCAGACGCAGGCTCAGACAGTTGCTCAGACAGTTGCTCAGACAGTTGCTCAGACAGTTGCTC
>CAJJAQ010000135.1 GCA_905182095.1 uncultured Pseudomonadales bacterium
CAACGGCGAATTGGCTAATGGCGTTGGCGTACACGTTGAGTTTATGTACTCACGCGTAGACGTTCCTGAGTGGAACACGTCACCTTCTTATCCTCCACAAGCGTTGTTTGGCGACATTCAATTCTTGCCAGCTGATCACCCAGGATTAGTTGCAATGGCTGCGCAATACCCACAGTTCGAGCAATACACAACAGCTCAAGCGGGTGATGCAGGTACTGGCGAAGGTGCTACCTTTTACGGTCGTATTGCCGGCGTAGCTGGTTTTAATGAGACCAATGGCGAAGGCCGCGAAGCCAAGCGCGAATATGACACTTATCGTTTTGCAGCAGCATTCGATGGCGAGTTTGACAATGGCGTAGGCTGGGATGTAGCAGCAACCTATTCAAACTCTCAAAGCCTTACTGAAGGTGTGGATGCACAAATTGGTCGTACCAAGTTGGCGTTCAGAGGTTTCGGTGGTAATTCTTGCGGCGCAAGCTTAGATGCAGCTGGTGATGTTTTACAAGGTACTGCGGTTGCTGGGCAAGGCGGATGTCTTTACTACAACCCATTGTCTAACGCGATCCAAACCTCATTCGCTCAAAGCGTTTATGGTTTCGAGAACCCAGACTATGATGCTTCTGTTGCAAACAGCGCTGAAGTACTGGCTTACTTAGACGATAATTCTCGTACTAAGTCTCAGTCTACTTTGTATGTTTTAGATGCTGTATTTCAAGGCGACTTATTTGACGGCGAAGCGGCATGGGCGGCGGGTTACCAGTACCGACAAATTCAGTTGGAAAGCGATGTTGATGATTTGATCAATGTAGCGATTAACCCTTGTAAGTTTGCTGGTCAAACAGACTGTGCATCGCAAACAGGACGTCGTAGCTTCTTAGCCGCTTCGCGTGAAGTTAATGCTGATCAAGACGTACACTCTATCTTCTTTGAAACTGCATTAGATGTAAGTGAAGACTTGGATCTGCAATTAGCAGTACGTTACGAAGACTACGGTGATGCGGATACATTCGACCCTAAGCTTGCTGGTCGATATACCATCAACGAAATGTTTTCGCTTCGCGGATCTGTTCAAACCACTTTCCGTGGCCCAGATCTAGACGCTATCAACGAAAGCCGTACAACAAACCTTTCATATGTAGGACCTACTGCAGCATTTAAGGCCATTGACTACATTGGTAATGCAGACGTAGAGCCAGAAAGCGCGTTCACGTACAACATTGGTCTAATTGTTAAGCCAATGGAAGACATGACAGTTACTCTGGATTTTTGGAGTTATGATTTTGATAACCCAATCATCACAGAAGACTTCAATGCCTTGGTTTCAGCTTATCAAGCGGGTGGCGAGGCTAAAGAAGCTGTTCAAGCACAAATCTTCTGCCAGGGTGGCGTGAATGATGGAAGCTGCGCTGCTGCGGGCATCGAACGTATCGAATCTATGACAATCAATGGTCCTTCTATTGAAACCACCGGTCTTGATTTGTTTGCGGATTACCAATTTGAAGTAGCGGGTGGTATTGCTAAATTAGGCCTAGATGTAAGCCATACGCTTGAGTATAAGCAAGAAGCGTACTTCAAGACTGGGACTTTGATCTCAGCAGCATATGATGCTGCGGGTTCTTTGAATGTCACTCGTAATGCTCGTCCTTTGCCTGACCTGAAAGGTCGTGCATTTGCTGAGTT
>CAJJAQ010000136.1 GCA_905182095.1 uncultured Pseudomonadales bacterium
ACAATAAAATAAGGTAAAAGAATATGCCGGAAGGACCAGAAATTAGGCGCGCGGCATTGCGCATTGGCAAGGTCCTTAACGGCCAGCAGGCTCGCAGCGTAACGTTCTCGCAGCCGCACATGCAACGCTTCAACAATGCACTGAGCGGCGAGACAGTGATGGACGTGAGTAGTCGCGGTAAAGCCATGCTGACGCACTTCAGTAACGAGTTAACCCTTTACAGTCATAACCAATTGTACGGCCGATGGTATGTGGTGAAGCGCGATAAGCAACCCGCTACAGGTAGAACCTTGCGTGTGGCAATTCATACTGAAACCCACAGCGCGCTTCTTTACAGTGCCTCGGATATAGAGGTGCTAACCCCTGAACAGTTGCCATTGCAAAAATATCTGGCGAAATTAGGGCCGGATGCGCTGGATGACTCAGTTGTTTGGCGTGATGTGCTGGACCGATTAACGTCCAAGCAATTCTGTAAACGCTCTCTGGCGGCCCTCTACCTAGACCAAGCCTTTGTCGCCGGCATAGGCAATTATTTGCGCTCGGAGATACTTCACGCCTCCGGCTTACACCCATTTGATCGGCCTTGTGATTTGACTCGCGCTCAACTTGGCGGATTGTCTCGAGCAACCCTGGATCTGACGAGGCAGTCCCTAGCCACGGCAGGTATTACCAATAGCCCTAAGCGGGTTGCCGCGTTAAAGCGAGGCGGCTTCACACGTAGTCGCTATCGTTTTGTCATATTCGATCGTCAGGGCGAGGCCTGCTATGGCTGTGCAAGCCCAGTTGAACGTATTGACATAAGCTCCAGGCGACTCTACTTGTGCATAAAGTGCCAGCCTATGGTGCGCAACAAGTAAGACAGTTGGCTTCAGCTACAAATGGGTTTCTGTAGTGGGCGCAATAACCCGATGTATAAATCCGTTGATCTATTGTCTGTTTCTGCGGGCGCAAAATCACCCAGCGTTGAGATCCCACTAAAACCATCGTTCCAGTGCGGGTTAGTTGAGCTGGGGTGGCGGTAGTGATGGCAGAAAAAGAGGGCGAGTTCTCAACTTGGGCTTAGTAATTTATTGATTCCGAAATCTACTGTGCGTTAGTATCTGCCTGATGGGCATTTATTGAGTGAGCAATGGCAAATTTTGAAAAGCAAAGGGCTGATGCACTGCACGCTGCATTATCCAAGAAACAGACCCAAGAACAGATGCGAGCGGTTAAAGATCTTTTTGTCATTTCGGGAAATGGCGATCTTTATAACGAGCATATGGCTCAGATTGCTGATGAAACAAGGTTTCGAGAGCTCAAGCTGGCTCGACGTAAAAAGAAATGGAAGGACGTCCGTCAAATCGGATTCGTTTTACTAGTTTGCGCGGTGGTGGTGCCGCTGGCGATTGGGCTGATACTGTCCCAGCTTGGATAATATGTAAGCAATAGTGCATAAGCCCTAGCGCACCCAGCTTAGGGCACTGAGCCCATGCCAGATGTAAACAAGCGCCGGATGATATCTACTTGTGTGGCTGACAAAAATTTGTTGTTCCCAGCTTTAGTCGCATGGGTTTTGGCAGCATCCGCTGGCCTAGGTTATCCAAGCATGGTCATGAACATGATGCTCCCAATTCCCAACTCAAGTTAAGCCTAATCAGGAAATGCTTTGTAACGATGTCATCAGGGCATAATTTAATACCGTAGAAATTATTTGTTTTGGAAAATCTGTTGCTAGGACGGGGATAACGGGATTATGCCTTGTAGGGCGCGCAGGTGCCGCCCAATCGTGGTGGTGCAAAAACGCCCACACTCATGTGTCGCAAAGTTCGGTGAGCGCTACTCGATTCGAACCCTCTTAATATGCGAGTTGAAACCAATTCTGCTCAATCTGCCTAAAAATAGGGGCCTTAACGCTCTTATTTTTTTGGGTGAAAAGACAGTCGGCTAAACTGAAGCTCATGAAGAATCTCCGAAAGCTTAAATAGCCCATAAATCCCAATAAAAATCAGTGCTTTTGTTTACCAAGGTTTCTTCTCGTTTACCAAAGTCTTGGCTCAAGAGGAAGCCAAGTGGGCGCCAGGAAAACGAAATGGCCACTGGACACTTTTTTCGCAAGGCCCACTAAAGCACGCCTTAGCGGCTAGTCTACTCGTAGGTATTGAGTAGGGCTTGGTAGGTTGCGACTCGCAAGTCTGGTCTGTAAGAAGGCCACCCCGCCATGAGTTGCATCATCGAAACCACGACGATGTTCTCAACCGGATCAATCCAAAATACAGTGCCTGCTGCACCGCCCCAGTAATATGCTCCGGCGCTGCCTATTGAGCCGTTGGCCGCGGTGTCGGTGACTATACCAAAGCCGAGACCAAAACCGAAACCGCCAAGCGGAGCACCAACGAGATTAGGTTGTTCACCGGATCCACCACCGGATGCGATCGCTGAGGGTAGGTGGTTTGAACGCATATAGTTCACTGTCTTGGTGCCGAGAATTCTTTTTCCATCTAGTTCTCCGTCCCGCATCGCTTCGGCAAAGCGCACATAGTCTCTAAGCGTCGAAACGAGGCCCCCGCCACCAGCATATAGTGTGACGTCAGTGTAGTTACACATGGCACGACAATTTGTAAAACCAGGCAGTCCCTCCATTGTCTTAGGGGTTATCGCAACAGCCTGACCGTTCTGGGGGTTCAGGAAATGATTAGGTAAAAATCGATCAATCTCATCCTCAGGCACTTCGAAAAAGGTATCTTTCATATCCAAAGGTTCGAAGATGTGTTCTTTGAGGTATTCATCGAAAGGTTGACCACTCAGGCGTTGCACAACCAGTCCGGTTACATCCACGGCGATCGAATAGTGCCACTGCTCGCCAGGCTCAAATTTGAGGGGCAAAGCGGCTACTTTAATTATGAACTCGTCTAAGTCTTTGGCGCTCCAAAGGTCTGCTTTTTGATAGGCCTGATCTACTGGGTCGTTAGGATCGAATCCGTAAGACAATCCTGCAGTGTGATTCAAAAGTTGTTGCATGGTCATCTGTTTCTGTGCAGGCACAACTTTGCCATTTTTCATCACCTTTAGATCTTTAAGCTCTGGTATAAATTTTGAAACAGGATCCGTGAGTTGGAACTTACCCTGTTCATAGAGCTGCATCGCTGCCACTGCCGTGATCGGCTTTGACATTGAGTAAATACGGAAAAGGTCGTCTATCTCAATTGGACGATCGTCTAAAGTACTTTTTTTGCCAGAAGAGCTAACGTGCACAACTTTACCGTTACGCAGAATTGCTGTTAGGGTGCCAGCAATTTTTCCGCTCTTTGTATAGCGGTCATTCATCTCAGAAACACGCTCCAGGCGATCTGACGACATACCTTCGCGCTCCGGCTTTACTGTTGGCAATTCCTCTGCGGATACGCCAAAAGCTAATAAGGCTAGGAGGCTTGTTAGTACGATTTTCATAGAATCTCCATTACGAAGAATGCCCCTTAGGCAAATGATCTCTAAGAGGCATCCAGTTTACTCTTACGCGAAGTGTTTAAAACGCGTGGGTGATGTCTAAGCCGATTCGTCTTGGATTACCCCAGTAAACAGCAGTCATCCCCAAGGCTGGATCAATGCCACCTATTGCAGTATCTCCGGACTGATTGATCATGGTATCCACATACTGTTTGTCGGTTAGGTTAGTTCCCCAGAGTGAAACCCTGGTGCTGCTGTTGCCCAAATTCCAGGTAACGCGGCCATCCAGTAGCCAATAACTTGGTTCCAAAGAAGAGGGTGTGTTCATGAGAGTGTAGTAGGCATCGTCTTTAAAACTGTATCCTAATGAACTTGTAACATCTCCGCGGTTACCCATGCGATATGTGTGTAGCAAACTAATATCGAGAGATTTTTCGCTACCGTTATTACCAAATTCAACACCACTGAGGTCGCGTTCTACAATGCTCTCAACAAGCGTTGTCGGATCAGTCACGTTATCGTCTATAGTGAATTGATCGTAATCGCCTTCCATATATCCGCCAGTGATTGACACTGAGAAGTCGTCCGTTAAACGTGCTAACACGTCAAACTCGACACCGATTATTGTTGCCTCTTTTGCATTGATCAAATCCGCCGTGGGTTGACCATTTACTATTCTGCCAACAGTGAGTTGCTGGTTTTCATAGTTGTTATGAAAAGCGGTAGCGTTCAAGCGCAACCGATTGGAGAGGAGGTCACTTTTGAAACCTAACTCTATATTATCGGACACCTCCGGCAGGAAGGGACGCATGCGCACGTCTTGATTGAATCCGCCACTGCTATAACCAACACTGAAGCTGCCGTAGAGCATGATGTCTTCGTTGAGGTCGTAGCTCACGATGATTCGTGGTGTCGTTTTGCTATAAGATACTTCTTGATAACAACGGTCACTGGCGGATACCAATACGCCAGGAGCTACTTCGGTAGTTGGCATGCCAGGGCAAAAGTGGGCTGGATCAAAAGCGCCGCCAAACAACGTTTGGATTCTGGTGAATTCGCGGTCATCGGAGGTGTACCGAGCTCCTGCGGTAATGTCCAGTTGATCAGTTATTTTATAGGTTAATTCTGCAAAAAATGCTTCGTTCTTGTTAGTCACGTCATATTCTTGCCCTCGTGATCCGAACAACTGTGTAGCAAGTGCAATATCGCCTAGGGTTTGTGCGCTGCCATCTGGATTCGCTGCACCGGAAGGTACATAAAAGAATGGCCATTCAGTTACTGAAGGAGCGGCGACGTTTCTGAATAACGGAACATCTAAGCTTTCCTCAGAATTTTCCTCAAATATATATGCGCCTACAACCCAATCTATTTTATCAGTAGACCCACTTAGGCGAAGCTCCTGCGAAAAGATATCGTTTTCAGATTCATTGTTAAGAATTTCAAGGAAATTTACGCCTGGACCGTTACCCATTACCCAGCCCCATGATCCATTGAAATTATCAATTTCGCGATAGGATGTGATTGACGTCAAGATTGCCCAATCCATTTCGTAGTCAAACTCCAGAGTATAAGAGTCGACATCACTGGTAGTACTTTCATCATTAGTCGTGTCAATAGAAACGTCTCGAGTAGTTGACAGACAATTTGAGCGCATCTTGTCGTAGATGCCAAACATATTAGCAACAGCCGATAGACCCCCGGCGGTCATCCCACTTTCCGGGCCAGTAAACCTACAGGTCCCTAAGGGAGCTCGTTCATCCGCCTCGAAATGGTCATAGGTCAGTCGAGCGGTTACATCACCAAAGGACCCTAGTAAGGATCCTCTGTACGATAAAGAATCTTCGTTACCACGATCCTTACCGGTTATGGAGTTTGTAATAAAGCCGTCAGTTTCCTTTGCATAAAGTGAAAATCGAGAAGCAATGGAGTCGCTTAGAACTCTGTTGACGGTAAAACCATAATTTTTATGCCCATCGCTTCCAACGCCTAAGCGAATGTTGGCTTCATTCTCAAAGCTAGGTTTGTTGGTAATAATTTGCAGTAAACCTGCAGTTGTATTTCGACCGAATAATGTTCCTTGTGGGCCTCGAAGGATTTCGACTTGGGCGACATCCATCAAATCTAATAGTCCACCCTGTGGTCTGCTTAAATATACGCCATCGACATAAATACCGATCTTGGGGTCTTGAGTTGCTGACCAGTTTGTTTGACCAATACCGCGAATAAATACTTCCGTAGCGGAGCCATTTACAGCGCTGTATTGAATAGAAGTATTCGGACTCATTTTCTCTATATCTCTGATCTCAGTGATATTTCGCGCAATGAGCTGTTCTTCATTTAGAGCGGTGATAGGAATTGGAACCTCTTGTGCGGCTTCTTCACGCCGACGTGCAGTAACAATAACTTCTTCTATTTGATTGGCCCCGTCTTCGCTTGCTAGGGTCACGGGTACCCCAGTGAAGTTGAGTACAGTCATTAAACAAGTTACGCTGATCGCTCGCCCAAATGTGAAATAGTATTTATTCATCTAACCCTCACCCCTTATTTTTCTCTTTTTTTTCGTCGCTAAATTCGATATCTATTTATAAAATATTTACATATGTAAAAAAACTAACTCAATCTGTGCGTTAGTAATAGATTGACAGTTAATTTAAATTATGTCGCGAAAGCTCACTGTTTGTGCTTAATAAAAATTCCGCTTTGATGCCTGCTACATTATTTAGGCTGACGACAACTATAATTTTCAGCCTCTGAATCATTGCCTTTACCCTCATACACAGCTATTTTTGGATAAACGCAAAGAGGGCGAGTAAATCTAGTTTTTGCGACTACTGCAAAATTGGGTGTCAGGTGGTCCATTTTGACGAAGCCAGGCTGGGTTGCGATGATTCGTTCTGGTGCTTTCTCGTTTTCTCGCCAATCAGTGAGGGCAGAGACGTAGTCAGCCTGCCACGCGCCTGGCCCACCGGCACAATGAGTCATTCCGGGAACCATGAACATTCGATAAAAATCATCCGTATTATTTTTACCGCCCATTTCCTGCTGTACTTTTTCCAAATGTTTAATCGCGCGCTGAGGTCTCAAGGGATAGTCATTCCATCCTTGGTACATAATTAGTTTGCCACCACTGGCTTT
>CAJJAQ010000137.1 GCA_905182095.1 uncultured Pseudomonadales bacterium
GGTCATTATCGCCCCGCAAGACCGCGTTAAACCATACGCTAGAGTCCTGCTTGAGTAGTACGTTGCCTAGCACTACAGCATTATCAGCCACCCAATAATCACCTTCAGCACGCACTTTAAGATCACCCAATTGATACAACACCACTGTCCCCTTATTTAAATTCAACCAACTTTAAGCCAACTACATGTTAATGAAGGTCCGCTCAATACACCATTTGTAGTGAACATTTTATTAGTCTTGCGAAAGTGAAGAAAATACTTGGCAAATTGAAGCAAAAAAAATCCTCGAACTGCCCCTCATCCACCGACGCTTAGGTATACTTAATAAATGAAATTTTGCAGTGAGTGCGGCGCAGCCGTAGAAAAAACAATCCCCGAAGGTGATACCCGTCTGCGAGCAGTGTGCTCTGGCTGTGAGACTATTCACTATGTAAACCCAAAGGTTATCGCCGGCACATTACCGATTTGGCAGGATCAGGTGCTGTTGTGTAAACGCGCCATAGAACCACGCAAAGGTTATTGGACGCTACCGGCTGGTTTTCTCGAAAACGGCGAAACCGTAGAAGTAGGTGCAGCCCGAGAGACAACCGAGGAGGCCAATGCGCGGCTTGAAAACATGAGCCTCTATACAATCTTTAGCTTGCCGCATATTTCCCAAGTGTATATGTTTTTCCGCGCGGACTTGGCAGACTTAGACTTCAGCAGCGGCACCGAATCTTTAGAAGTGGCGTTATTCAACGAGGCGGAAATTCCATGGGACGAACTCGCCTTCCCGGTGATTAACAAAACGTTAGAGTACTATTTTGCTGACCGTCAGAACGACAAATTCCCAACCCACTACGAAGACATTTTGTTTAGACGGCGTACCTAGATAGTCTCACCTTCTCTTCCGGCGATCACTTCGAACTCAATAAGAACAGATGACATTACTCACCCTCTCTCTGAACAATTCGCAACGCCGACCTGAGATTTTGCAAGTACCTCAGGGCATCCCACTATCTAGGAGAGCGTCTTAAGCGCATTCCTAAACAAGCGCATCCAAGGGCCATCTTCGCCCCAAGCAGCGTCTCGATAGACATTTTGCACTGACCTAAACACACGCTCAGGGTGCGGCATCATAATAAGTACACGGCCATCCGCCGCTGTTAGGCCTGCTAGGCCTTCAATAGCGCCATTGGGATTATCCGGATATAGCTTGGCTACTTGATGTTTAGCATCAACATACTGCATCGCCAATTGATTATTGCTTTGCAGCGCTGCCAAATTTTTATCATGAGCAAATTCTGCGCGCCCTTCCCCATGCGCCACGGCCACTGGCATAACACTGCCCTGCATGCCGTCTAGCCAAGGGGTTTGCACGTCATTAATTTTGACCATGACCGTACGACCTTCAAACTGCTCGCTACGATTACGTACAAAGCGCGGCCAGTTTTCTGCGCCAGGAATAAGTTCCTGCATTTGCGCCATCATCTGACAGCCATTGCAAACACCTAGGGTCAATTTGTCGCTAGCAAAAAAGTTGGCAAATTGCTCCCTGACCTGTGGGTTAAACAACGCACTCTTGGCCCAGCCACCGCCGCCGCCTAGGACGTCGCCATAAGAGAAACCGCCACAAGTAACTAGGGTTTGAAATTCATCTAAAGAAAAGCGCCCACTGATTAGGTCTGACATGTGCACGTCGACACTGTCGAAGCCAGCGCGATCAAAGGCGGCGGCCATTTCAATTTGGCCATTCACGCCCTGTTCGCGCAGCACCGCAATTTTGGGCCGCACCCCGGTTAAAACATTGGGTATGTCGCTGGGCGTAAAGGTCAGCTTAGCGTTGAGCCCGGGGTTATCCGTTCGATTTGCCGCGATATTAGAAAATTCTTCTTCTGCACAAGCGGTGCTGTCGCGCATGCTTTGCATCTTATAACTGGTCTTGGCCCAAGTCTGTTGCAGTTCGCTACGAGCATAATCTGCAACCACCTTATCACCTTGCGATATGACAACTCTGTCGTCCTGACGAACCTTCGCAACAGGCACACAGCGTCCAGGGGCGCTGGCCTTTAGTGATTCATAAGTGGCGTTGCAGACTTGTACAACAAATCCTGCCTCTTCGTTGAACAAAGTCTCGAGCAAGGCTTCGTTGACGCCAACACTGATGTCTAAACCCAAGCGGCCTGCAAAAGACATTTCTAGCAAACAGGTCAATAGCCCACCATCAGAGCGATCGTGCAGACTGAGGAAATCTCCCCGACGCTTACCTTCTATGATCAACTCTAAAAGCGCTCTAAAGTCACCAAAATCATTGATATTTGGTGCAATGTCGCCCATTTGCGAATAGACCTGCGCAAGGCAACTACCACCTAAACGCTGCTCAGACCCAAGGTCCAAGAGCACCAACATACTAGACTCGTCATTCACCAGTTCAGGTGTCACCGTGTTTTTGACATCAGCTACCGGCGCAAAAGCAGAAACTATAAGGGTCACAGGTGAAACCACTGATTTATTTTTGCCGTCTTCAAGCCATCTAGTTTGCATGGATAGAGAATCTTTACCTACCGGAATAGCAATACCTAAGGCCGGACACATCTCTTCACCGACAACAGTGAGGGCATCAAACAATGCCTGATCTTCTTCATTAGACCCCGCCGCCGCCATCCAATTTGCCGATAGCACAACGCGCGCAAGACTCTCAATATCGGCGCTTACAATATTTGTTAGCGACTCTGCAACTGCCATACGGGCAGCAGCTTTGGGATCAATTAATGCAAGGGGACTACGCTCGCCCATAGCAAACGCTTCACCCTGATTGGTATTAAAGCCACTAAGGGTTACCGCAGCATCTGCAACGGGCACCTGCCAAGGACCGATCATCGGCTGGGTGGCAACCATCCCGGTAATACTACGATCACCAATAGTGATCAAAAACTGTTTACTAGCCACCGCCGGAAACTGCAGCACGCGATTCACCGCTTCTTTGAGCGTAACTTGGCTAAGATCTAATGGTGTCAAAGTAAGGGTTTGACGCGAAAAACTTCGGCTCATTTTTGGCGCTTTACCCAGTAAAACACTGAGCGGTAAGTCTACTGGTGCGTTGGCAAAATGCGCATCTTCAACGAGTAAGTCGCCCCCGGCAACGGATTCGCCCACAACCGCATAGGGGCAGCGTTCGCGCTGGCAAATTTCTTCGAACTGGGCCAGCTGAGATGCTTCAATACCCAGCACATAGCGCTCTTGGGCTTCGTTACACCAGATCTCCAGAGGCGACATGCCTAGGTCGGAATTCAGCACATTACGCAGTTGAATACGGCCACCCGTATTGGCGTCGTCAATGAGTTCAGGCAATGCATTAGAGAGGCCGCCAGCGCCCACATCGTGAATTAGCAAAATGGGGTTGTCGCCACCAAGGGCGCAACAGCCGTCTATCACTTCTTGGCAACGGCGTTCCATTTCTGGATTGCCCCGCTGTACTGAAGCAAAATCTAAATCTGAAGAACTGCTGCCTGAGGCCATACTTGAGGCCGCGCTTCCACCCAGCCCGATTAACATGGCCGGACCACCCAAAACCACTAATGCAGTACCATCTGGAAAGGATTCAGCATGCACATGCTCTTCGCGCACTGTGCCAACACCGCCAGCAATCATCACCGGCTTGTGGTAGCCACGAACCACGTCGATATCAGTTTTTGAGGCGTACTCAAAGGTTCTGAAATAACCATTAATCGCAGGTCGACCAAACTCATTATTAAAGCTCGCAGCACCCACGGGGCCTTCCAACATAATGTCTAGGGCAGAAACCATATGCTCAGGCTTACCCGTAGTAAGTTCCCAAGGTTGCGGCATATCCGGTATGTTCAAATGCGAAGTGGTAAAGCCAGAAAGTCCAGCCTTTGGTTTTGAGCCTCGACCCACCGCACCCTCATCTCGAATTTCTCCCCCGGAACCTGTAGCCGCGCCTGAAAACGGAGCAATGGCCGTAGGGTGATTGTGAGTCTCCACTTTCATTAAAATGTGTGCAGCTTCGCTTTTATACGCGTAGCACTTACTTGTGGGATCTACCCAAAGCCTCTGCACCAAGGGACCTTCCATGACTGCAGCATTATCACTGTAGGCACTCAATATGCCGCGGCCATTAATTTGCTTGTAGGTATTGCGAATTTTCCCAAACAATGACATTTTTTGCGGCTCACCATCAACCTGCCAATCAGCATTGAATATTTTGTGGCGACAGTGCTCGGAATTTGCCTGGGCAAACATCATCAGTTCAACGTCTGATGGATCTCTCTGCAATTCCGTATAAGCCTTTTCTAGATACTCAATTTCGTCCTCGGACAAAGCCAAACCGAGGCGCAGATTAGCTTCGCGAAGTGCTTCGCCGCCTTGGCTATGTAACGGAATTTGCGTTAGCGGCTTGGGTTCCGCCGATACAAACAGCTGGGCGAAATCTTCAGCCAATAAATAGTCTTGGGTCATACGGTCATAAAGGACTGATTTATCTAACAAACTTAAATCATAGTCCTCGCGCACAAACCAACGCACAGCCCGTTCAACTCTGAGCACGTCGGTCAAACCTGATAACGAAAATATGTCCGTGGCCTTGCTTGACCAAGGTGAAATGGTACCCAGTCGAGGAACAACCGTTCCTGCAAACTTTCCTGCTGCCTTCGGTAACTCTTGGGTGGGTCCGTACGTCAGCAGTTGTTGAGTTTGAAGAGCCTGCTGAGCATTCAACTGGACTGAGGAATGGACCAAGTGCACGAACTCTGCATAAACCACATGAGGCGAGTATTTTTGAATTTTCTCTAAGGCGAAAATACTTAATGCAGCACTACCCTCCACCACAGCAATAGTACCGCTAGCTCCAATGATATTAGCTGATTGCAAATTGCCGTGAGTATTTTCCATCAAGGGTTCCACCTAGTCATATTTCTTTTGATATTTCTTTAACTGAGTCTTTGCCAAACAAGATCACCAACTGTTACAGCGGATTTTCAAGTCTTATGCGTCCGGCTATGACCGCTTAATTGTTAATCTAAATCGTGTCGAGTATTGCGCCGGGCCGCAAAAAATTGGCGCATCCGCAACCTACATTCGTCCTCTAACACACCATGGCTGACTTCAATTCGGTGGTTTAGCCATTCTGACTCAACCAGCGAATGACTTACCACGACTCCAGCTTTGGGTTCTAATGCACCAATAACTAAGCGCTCAACTCTAGAATGAATCAACGCACCGAAACACATGGTGCAAGGTTCTATGGTGACATAAAGCGTAGTGCCAGGCAGACGGTAGTTGGCACTTTTCAGCGCTGCGTCACGGATTGCTAATATCTCAGCGTGAGCGGAGGGATCATGGCTTAAACGCGGTTGATTGAAGCCCTGACCAATGATTTCGTGGCCTTTGACCAAAACCGCACCTACAGGGACCTCCCCTGCTAACCCGGCCTCGTCAGCCAAAAGTAAAGCTTTGTGCATCCATGCTTCGTCGGTTGTGTCCAATGAAATTGCAGAGGTGATTTAGAAGGAACTATATTAACAGCGCCAGCCTCGAATCAAACCACTAGAACGAAAGTTTGCGCAAAATAGATAGAAAAAGCCCTTCTAAAGGCCCGTTACCTCATAACAGCGTTGGACATCCTGAGTTACCTCACCCCATGCGCTTGCCCGGACCCGTTCTTGATGACTAGCAAATGCCTGAGCGTCTTTAAACTCTTCATAAACATCAAAAATGCAAGATTCATCAACGCGCTGTTTTACCTCAAAAACAAGGCAGCCAGATTCGCGCAGCGTTAACGCAGAATGCTCTGTTAAGTGCGCTAAAACGATGGCGATTTTCACTTCTGGGACAGTGATGAACCCGCTTAAAACAATTTTTCCGGTTTTCTCTGTTTCCATTTCTTCCACATCTAAGCCCTAATCTAAGCCCTAATCTAAGCCCTACAATTGATTCTACTACTGCGTCTATTACTACTTTTATTACTGCTTCTGTGCCGGCTTCTATGTCTGCTCGAATGCCTTTTTTTGAACCGCTTCGCGAGTGACTGATCTTCTAAAACGAAGCAACAACGACTATTAAACCAGCAGAGCGGTTAGTGGCTGCTCGATTGGCGCAGAGTTTGCGTCGATTTGCTCCTGAAAGAGTCTTTTTTCTGATTCGGATACTCCTTTCCAAGGCGTTTTACACTGCCGCCCGCCAAGCTGGTAAACAGTTCGAGATAGTGCGGCACTTAATCCTAAACCCCAAAGAATAGACTCTTGCGATTGGATTACCCACTGCCGCGAAACCCGGCTTTTGCGTTAGCTCGGCTTAACTTGCCAATC
>CAJJAQ010000138.1 GCA_905182095.1 uncultured Pseudomonadales bacterium
CCGCTTATCGACAAAAACGTCAACAAAATATACGCTCAATCCTTAATCCACTATTAACTTTTTGTGAATATCCTAAAAGCCATTATCTGTGCAACCTAATACCCCCAAATTTTGACTGCCACTTTGGGCGCCATAACACTGCCGCTTGTCCACACCAAAATACTAGCGTCATCGCTCAATGAAGCAATTACGGGAATTCCTCGGGGCCGTTTAGTCTTTAAAGTTATCGAATCTGACGCCTCGCGCTCTAGGCTAACGTCGCCCACAACGTAGGCTTGTAGTCGAATTTCCGCATATTCGCTGTCCTCCGGCACGGCCAGCCAACTAACGACAATGTGATTCGCACGATCAATAGCCAAATCTACTCGCCCAATAACAGGCCCGTGATCTACCTCAGTAGATTGCCCAAATGTTTGCCCACCATCTCTTGATAGCGCCAAACGAATGCTTTTGCGGCCCCCAGCAGCAGTAAACCACGCCGCAGCCACAACAGCGCCTTGCGACACAATGACAGGGCCATTAACAGGGCAGCCATTAATGTGCCAATCATCAAAACCTACAGGCAATGGCGTACTCCACTGCCCCTCTGTCAGACGCGAGAAAAAAATGTCTCGCTGCTCACTTTCGTCTCGATTGCGATAAGCAACAATTGGACCCAACGGTCCCTGCGTCAGAGAGGTTGGGCAACAATCGCAAACTAAATTATCAATTATGGTCTGTTCTTTGAGTGAGCCGTCGAGGCCAATTTGGACTGAACGCAGGGCGACTCCTGCCTGATCATGGCGTTCATCTGCGGAAATCTGGTCACCGACATTTCTACCATCAAGCCAAACAACTCCATAAGCGTCACCAAACTCATCTGCACTGTGATAAAGACTGACAAACCCATATTCGCCGGGTTTAACACCTGTATAGGGCATTATCGGCTTTGACCATGACCTGCCTTCATTCAATGAGTGACTGGTAAAAATGTCATAGGCGAATGCAGAAGCTGGATTTTTCACTAACCAATGAGCCGCGAAAAGTGCGTCGGTAAGCTGCACTACTGAAGGTCTATCCGCCCCATTCACCATCCAGCTGTTACCCCTAGAGACTTCCCTAGGCTGTGACCACTGTCCTTGCGACAACACCGAGTACTTTAACATCGAAGCCGCGCCTTCGGTCTCTATCCAGCTAAGCAGCGGATTGCCGTTAATATCCTGAGACAGTCGAGGGGATTGGGAGTTAGAACCCGCTGGAGACGCAGTTTCTCGAACATTTGAGGACTCTAAAATGGAGGCATCACAACCCAGCAATGGAGCCACCAAGACAAGTGTGGCCAATGCCCTTATAGCTGGCCGGACGATCATTGGGATTTTAACAATTAAATTCATTTGGTGAGGTTATACGCTTCACACATTGAATATCTAGCTATCAATGCCAGTCACCGAGCGCTTGCAGCAAAACCGAGGCCGTCAATTAGGGTTCTAGTTAACTAAACCAGCCAAAAAGTCTGCAATCTCATTACGACTACGCAAACGTATAAATTGTATATGTGACAGCCCCGGCGCCTGCGCTGCGGCAGCATATTCTTTACGACGCCCACGTAGATTTTTGACCGACCACCAAATAACTGAAGAACTAAAGAGTGCGCGCCCCAGCGTCTCAATATTGCCAGCCCAAAGCACTTCTTTACCGCGCACACGTCGATAGGTTCTTTTCAACAACCGCCATATGATCAACCCATAGGGCAAGTCGACCCAAACTATTATTGTGCACGCTGCCACTTAATCTGTTGCAGGCGGCGATAATTACCATCTAATACCCAAGCCTCTTTTTGCACCACTTGGTCAATGTCCTCGAAATAGTCTTCATCATCTGGCTCCTGCCAATTGGGCAACCAAAAAATTTCATCCATTTCGAAATACCCTAGATTCAGACTCTGGGCAATTTGCTTAGCAAGGGTCGATTTACCGCAACCACTTGCACCTACAACGTTAATACGAGAAATACCCTCAGGAATTTGTCTACTCACAAGTTTTCAACCACATAGAAGTTTTGAAGATTCGAGTGTAAATACGTTGCCCAAACACACCCGCATCTATGGCTTCAGCGGCACCAATATTTGAACAAATGGTCGGCTTTTCCGAACAAGCTATACGTTGCGTGTCATCGCTAGAACCTTTCACACCACTTTCATGCCTTAGATTTTAACCTAGCCCCTGCACGCAAATTATCGCTCTGCGCAGCGGTTTGACAAATTTGGACTGCGTACCTAACGCCAGATTAGCGTTGCTTACTCAATTTTAGGAGGTTCATGTGAATATCGAAAAGATAAAATCTCTCGCAGAAAAAAATCAAGCGCCGGCTATAGAAGTACATTCCATAGACCCAAATATTTATCTGATTTTTTATAAGGACGGAGACGACATAAGGCCTGTCTTAGATAAGAGCAACAAAACCTTACGCTGTAAAAGTCGTACCAGTGCATTTTTGCTGCTTCGAGAAAGCGGCATTGTCGAAACAGACTTTGTTCACCAAACAGCCTACGAAGAAATGATCGGTTTCGCCCAGAGCGGACAAAAAAATGAGCTAAGAGAAACGATAAAGCTCTAATCGACCCTTAACTGAAAGAAACTATGACAGCTAATTATGAATTGCAGTCGCCGGGCCAAAAACTCCACTTACTGCGACTGAGCGTAGGTTGGTCTGAGCAAGAGTGCGCTTACCGCTTGACGCTAGAAGCAAATGAGTTAATTACAACAGATACATGGCTGAACTGGGAACAAAGCGGTTTACGTGACCCTCAAAGCCAAGAGATTCGTCGCTTAGCAGGGCCAATCTGTAAACTCTTCACCGCTGACGAGAACTGGCTATTAAGCAACACTAGCCAAGTATCTCAAAGTGCAACAATCCTCCCTATGAAAAGATAGTTACCTAAACTGCCCTCAGCGCAATAGCGGATCCATGTCATGAGAGACGACTTACAACTCACCACTCTTTGCATAAAACGCCTCATGAGCAGACTGGAATACGCCAACCGCCGCAGTCAAATCTTCGCTATCTGTCGCGATTACTTTATCTACCATTGAGTCTCTTAACAGCCACGTTTCAGCAGTTGCACCAGGTGGCTCCAGGTGGCACCAAGGTAAACGTCTTTTGTTCATTATTCTGGCTGATCACGCCAATATGGTAATCGTGTTCAACTAAGGCGCGACCATGATTTTCTGCAAGCAAATCTCCGCCTATAAAACCCTCAGAATTCTCAACATTCAACAGTTTCAAAATAGTCGAAGGAATATCCATTACCGAGCCTAACGAACTGTGCGTCTGAGTTCCTAGGCCTTGTGCAAGGAATATAACGGGCACTCGATAGCTCTCAACAGGTATTGTTGCATTGCCATAAATTCTCGGGCCGTGATCTGCTGTAATAACAAACAAAGTTTCTGCATACCAAGGTTTTTTCTTCGCCCGGTTGAAAAAATCACCCAACGCCCAATCCGCATAGGCAATTGCATACTCGAGTTTGCGGTCGTTCGGATAAGGAATTCTACCGGCAGGCACATCAAATGGTCTGTGGTTAGAAACAGTTAACGTGGAGATAAACACGTTGCCGCCCTGAGCAGTTTCAGCGTCCATTTCAAGTAATAACTTGTCGAATAAATTTTCGTCGGCAACACCCCAAGAGGTCTGAAA
>CAJJAQ010000139.1 GCA_905182095.1 uncultured Pseudomonadales bacterium
GACCAACGTATCGTCGCCTAGGCCACCCATTAAGAAGTCATCGCCTTCACCACCATACAAACGGTCATCTCCGCTATTACCCCTAAGCGTGTCATCGCCAGCTAAACCGAAGAAACGACCATCGCTATCTGCAAAACCACTTAATTTATCGTCGGCGTCGGTACCCTTGATCTCTTTCGACGCCTCAACTACGACCGCCTTATCCAGCACCGTACCATCCGCCAGTTGCACCACTTCAATTTGATGAGTGGGGCCTAAAAACCAGCCCACCAAAGACAAGCTTTGAGTAATACCACTTTCATCGTCCACAACAGTGGCCACAAGATTAAATTCCGTGCGCGTCCACAGGATACTTTCAGCAGTAATACCTTGGCCAAAAATAAGGGTGTCTTGGTGCGTTGCATTAAAGTAATCGTCAGCATTGTTGTCATGGATAGAGTCATTACCATCACCAATACCCCAATGATAAATATCATTACCCGCGTCTCCCCGAAGATAGTCAGAGCCAACGCCACCAAGCAACGTATCGTTACCTGTCCCACCGTGTAAAGTGTCGTCGCCACTGCCGCCTACCAAACGATCATCGCCAGCACCGCCAAACAATTGGTCGTTGTCGTCCCCGCCATAAAGTTGGTCATTGCCTGCCAAACCGTATAGCCGGTCGTTGCCCTGCCCACCGTAAAATTGATCGTCTCTTGCGGTACCACCTAAACGGTCATTGCCCCCAAAAGCAAAAATGATGAAGTTTTTGTCTTGGTCGGCATGGGTGCTTATTCGGCCATGGGTCGAATTACCATAAACTCCATGTTCCCCATGACCCGCATTTATACCGTCATTCAAAAAGTAAATTAGACTATCGGCGTCCCAAAGGTCGTGGGTGGAACTATCATCCACACGGGCCAACGCCGCCAATACCTGTTCGCCAACTTCTCCCAAAGATTTCAAATTGGCTGCTAGGTCTGCCAAGCGCAATCTATCGCTTTCCAGAAAAGACCCAAGAGGTAAGCTCTCTACTAACTGGCTGACATCTGCATCCAACAATTTTTCAGCGTCAGTGGGATCAGTTTGAAAAGTTATTTGCTGATAAATATCCTGATACTGCGCCTCTGCCGTTAACTGCGCGGAAACATATCTGGCCAAATCATGAAACAGGAAATTCAACAACACTGCTGCGTGGGGACCTGCGTGCCCAAAATGACCGTCCTGGTCATAGGCCTCTCCAGCGAACGCCTCTAGTACGGAAAGTTTTCGACCATCCTGTAATATACTTAATGCGGCCCTAAATTGACCTGGGATAGGTGACGTTGACGGATCCAAGCGATCAAATTCGCCATCGTCAAAAACACCGACCCAGCGGTATAACAACTCTGTGACCATTTCATGCCGAGTCTGTATATCATCTGTCTGCAGGAAATCCTCAACCAGTGCTTGCAGCTCTCCACTTTCATCTTCCACAATGGCTTGCTGCAAACTCACCACGGTACCGAAGCCTTGCACATTGGGCAGTGCGGCAATATTGTCCGGGATTTCTATGCTGTTTAGATTAACTGTTTGGGTTTTGTTAACCGCAAACCAAACGTCACTTACACCCGCAATGGTGCCGTCTGTGCGCGTATATTCTCCCAGCTGTAAGTGCCTGTTGCCGTGTTCATCAATATTAGTGACTCGATTGTTGTTGGCTACATAACCGGTTTGTATCGCACCAACTCCAGCTTCGCCTAAGCCTAACAGTTCGCCCTCTTGCACCACACCATCGCTATTGGCATCTTGCCAGACTCTCAGTTGGTCAAACGCATCATCATTGGCATCCACCGCACCATCGCCATTACTGTCTAGATCAGCCAGCGCCGCAAAACCGTTGGCAGCTGAATCACCATTATTGAGCTGGGTGTAATTACCAAAAAGCTCGCGGCCATTATCAATTTGCCCATTACCATTAATATCGCGCACCAGCAGACCATCATCGGCACCCGCCCAACCAGAGAGTTCAGCAAAACCATCGGCGTCTAAATCAAATTGAACACCACTGCTTTTTCCCAGCGTCTCAACACCATCACCATCCAAATCTAGTACCAAAGGGCTGTCATATTGTTCTGCTACGTTAATGCCCTCATGTATGGTGATTTGGATACGATCCAAAGCAGCGGTGTTTTCCTCACCATTGATAAGATCGGAAAGCGTGGTCAGCGGCGCTTCCTTAAGAATTACTATCTGCCCGGGCCTAATTTGATCGCGGTTCTCAGCAAGTTCTGGATTTAACGCCAATAGCTCTTCTAGCGTTATATCATTGGCTTCGGCGATCTCACTGAGGGTATCGCCGCTAACGACAATGTGAATCCGCTGCAACGCGGCTTGTTGATCCTCTGTCAAAGTTTGGGGGAATTCAGACTTTATGTATTCTATTAGCGCGTCCACATCGTGGTTATTCACAATATCTCTAGCAGCCGCAAGCAAAATTGCAGATCTAAGAAAAGGCACCAACAATAGCGGTGCAATAGTGCTTGGCTCAGCGTTAATAAGGGATTCAACGGCATCTACCGCAATGACATTTTGCTCAGGCCCTAAATGATCGCCGCCTACGGTGTTAACCACAGAGCCTTCTTCATTAATATTGGTAAAACCTGGATCAGTTTGGGGACTATCACCCACATTTGCGAATGCATCCGGATATTTAGCCTTTAGCTCCGCAACAAATTCTTGATACCCACTGCCCTCAACAATATTGCTGGCGCCTGGGGCATCAAGGGACAGGCCGTCAAGGCCAAACGTATGCGCAATCAACTGCGCTATGCCGCCGCCCAGCGAGTGACCTGTAACAGAAAAGGTGGTGGGGGCTGTTCCTTCATCTTCTTCAGCGGCTTTGACAGCTGAGTCTATCGTGCTTGCCGCATATTCCAGCGCTTCAGCGAACTGCTTGCCTAAACTACCGTTTCTAAAAGAGACATTGGCTGTCCAGTCATTACCTGCCAGTAGCCCATCGGTACCTGCAATGGCAAACACCACGTGATTGGCATAATTTGCATTACTGTAGGTTTGCGCTTTAAAGCCGGAGTCTTTGTCGTCGCCTGAACCAAACCTTAGAGCCTGCCAATCATTTGAACCACGGTCCACTGAGTGCTCTTTATACACATCGCCAGCGAGTATGGCGTAGTCGGCTAAACTGATTTTGGTTGCAGTATTAGTGTCCATCATATCGTCCTTGGCATAAGCCATTATTGAGCGTCAGTTGGGTTGCTTTGTTGGGAAAGGTTTTCTTTTAGAGCGTTAAATAGAGAATTTGGTGCATATACCCATTGGTCATAGGCACTGACCCTTTGCATAAAGTCATTCGACATCGCCACTTGATGCACAATGTTGGTCGGCGCTCGCGCATCCATTCTGCCGTTTTCATGAAATACAGTGACCTTATCGATTTTTATTTTCATATCTCTAGATCTACCAAAGCCGCCACAAGTGGTCATACCAGACAAGTATTGAAGACCAGAGAGGTCTCGGTCGTATTCCATAATCGATATTCCCCCTAAAAAATTGCCCCCGTGCTTACCCGATTCTGAGAAAACACCATCCAACCCCATCCGATAACTGAAGGCTCCGGTCCCCCGACGAGTTCGGCGATAAAGGTAAGCTGGCTTGTCCTTATCCCGTTGGGCATACATAAAAGTTTTGGTCTTATGCCCATAGCGGCTGTCATGCCTTGTCGGCGAGTTCCAAGGCAGGTTGGTGGTGCTGTGCATGTATATGTCTACAATGCAGGCTGGAGCTGGCCGGCAGTTTTCTAGGTTGCTGAAATAGCCACATTTGGTGCCTAAATTATCCCAGTCCACTCGGTAGGCCACGGCCTCTGCGCCCTGCAACTGCGGGTCTATCCACTGAGCTGGCAAGTTGTAGCGCTGCGCAAAATCCGCGCTATAAGCCCATACATGATCGTCTTGATACTTTGTGTCCTCACCCTCCGGCAAAAACAACTCTGCATAGTGCTCAGCTTTTTGGTGCCATGCTTTGATCTCGCTGATCAATACCGCTGGAATATTGATGCTGTAAGGACTACTGGTGTCACCTAGTAATAGACGATGACCGTCGTTTTGCTCAAGACCTGTGAGTTGTGCGCAGTTAAAACTGACGCTGAGGTAGTTCAGTGCTCGGTAAACCTCTTTGTCGTAGGCAACAAAGTCGCCGCTTACAAGCGCCGCGTCTTGCCCACGCGCCAGCGCCACGCCATTAATCGGCTTAAGCACACGGGGTTGACCTATACGCGCATTCAACCAGCGCTCAGATTTACGCCCATACAGGCTGTCGTGGGTGCGCTCGGTGAGCCACGGTATGCTCGGAGCGTCGCTGATATAGGCATCTACTACGCAAACGGATTTGGGCCGACACTGAGAGTTATTGTCATCATCTCCGGACTTGGCGGTAAGACAATGCACACCGCCCACATCCCAGTCCACCCGATAAGCCAGCGCTTCGGCACCCTTTATACTGTTGTCTACCCACTCCGGCGGCATACCAAAGCGCTCAGCAAACTCTGTGTTGTACACCCACAGGGGATAGTCCTTTCCGTAGGTACCCCGTTTGTTGGTCACCGCCCGACCTTGAGGCATGTTGCGCGCAAAGTAGTTATTAGAATGGACACGTGCTTGCTTAATATTAAAGCTGTTAACAATGCTTTTTTGTCGCGGCGTTTGAATGGTGCTGGTGAGCTCTTTTAAGGTACGGGTATAAAGACTGGCTGGAGGCTGGGTTTGCACAGCGATAGCGGTTGAGGATTGCTGATCGCTGCAGCCTGAAAGCGATAGAAGAGAAAAAATAACAAACACAATGCTTTGTGTGTCTTTACGCTTGTTAAAAATCAGAACCCAAAGCAACATTTTAAAAACCCTGTTAAACATTCCGTTTTCTCGCGTTTGATAATGATCTAGCACTGCTGCCCGTTGTTTAGCCTTAACCTCAATATTGCAGAGGGGAAAAGGTGATTATGACGACGTGTCGACAAACCAATATTGCTACAAACAGGTTATACAACTCTCAACTCAGCAAATTTTTTATATCACTCGAAAGGCATTTTATTTCAGACAAATGGTTTGCATCCGCTACCAGTTGGCAACAAAGTTAGGTTAGTTTTGGTATCGCTGTTCAACTGCGCCAAATCAAACTTAATCGAACTAGATCGAACTAGATCGAACTAGATCGAACTAGGCCGCCTCGGGCGAATTTCGGCACGTGTGGAGTAGAAAATATTAGATCCGTGGGGAAACATTGTTCTCAAACAGAATCTAAAACTTTGAGAAAATACAAAAGGCTATGTGCAAAGGGAACATTAATGCCTTGGAAGGTTTGAGTGTTGCCTAACGCTGAGTAAGACTATTTAGACTATGAAAGAGCCCCAGGGCGAGTGCTACGAGCGAGGTTAAGCAAATGCGTCTACCACTGCCGCGTGCGATCGCAGACAGTGAATCCGGATTTGCTCGATAGAAGTTTGGGGCTACTAAAACTAGCTACCCTCGAGTAGCAATATAACCCCAAACCTTGTCTGCACCCATGGCCGCGAGGCGGCTACCTAATTTTGCTTGCCAGTAAAATTCGTTACCCCACTCATCGCGCCATGCCCACAATCTGCGGGTAAAGTGGTGTAATCGGTGCTCATAGGTAAAGCCCATTGCACCGTGCACCTGGTGCACTTGTTCAGCAACAATGCCTACTGCCTCGCCTACCCGCGCCTTACTGGCTGACACTTCGTCTATAAAACGGTCAGTGCCTAGCGCATCTACTGCGGCATCCGCCGCACGCTGGGCGGCTGCAACCTCAGCAGCAACAACTGCCAAGCTGTGCTGAATGGCTTGAAACTTACTGATGGAGCGACCAAACTGACTGCGCTCACTGGCAAACTGCAGACCTAAATCTAAGGTGGCTTGCAGCCCACCGGCCATTAAATTGGTGCGTGCCAAAGCCATTTGTGCAAAAGGTGAATCTTCCAATTCAATTTCTCGTTCACTACCCGCAAGCAAAAACGTGTCGTGGGCTTCCCCTGCAAGATTACTGCCTTGCTCGTTAATACTGGGCGCATCCATCACCAATACTTTGTGACTGTCAGCTGCAACGCCTAATACCTTGTTAGCTTTGCGCCCCCAAGGTACTTGGTTGATTGAGGTGTCGTTTAACCGACCAATGCTCGCAAAGTCAGACCCTGACACTGTTGTCTCAGAGGCCTCAGAGGCCTCAGAGGACAACCATTGGTTAGACAGCAACACTTCTGCCATAGGCAACGGGACCGAAAATCTGCCGCATACTTTCAGAAATGCATAAAGGTCCGCTGCATCAGTGCCACTACCCGCTGAACCTAATTGGTGAAAGCCGTTCGCAACAATTTTCCCCCATAGATCCTGGGGGAATATGCCTTTCTCTGCTGAATCTAAAAGGCTTTTTTGACAGTGATCGGCAAAAATTTTCTCTGCTGTATCAATAATAAGTTGTCTTGTGTCCATATCAACGTAACCCCAATCCGCGAGCGATAACGCCGCGTAAAATTTCTCGAGTACCGCCACGCAAAGTAAACGATGGTGACAGCAGTAAGGTTTCTTCAAACGTATCGCGGAACAATTTATGTTTAGCAGGGTCTAACTGGCTCAGGTCTGGCACAACAAGGCGTGCTACTTCAGGCAACACCTTCTCAAAGTTATTACCCAATTCTTTAACCAGCGCCGCTTCAACACCTACGTCTTTACCCTGCTCCAACATGCCGGCCACAGAAATGGACATACGCCGCAATGTCATAAAGTGCGAGGCTAGGCGACCTATAGCCGCAGCCTGATGCGGGCTGGGCTTGTCGCCACAAATACGCACCATTTCTACAAACACCCTGAAGGCTGAAAGAAAGCGTTCAGGACCACTGCGTTCATAGGCTAGCTCTGAGGTCACCTGCTGCCAGCCATTACCCGGCTCACCTACAATACGGTCTTTAGGCACTAATACATCTTCGAACACCACTTCGTTGAAATCTTCGCCGCCCGCCATATTGCTGATGGGACGAACTTTTGCGCCGTCATTTTTTAGATCGACAATGATTTGCGAGAACCCCGCGTGGCGATTTTCCGAAGGCGCTTCAGTTCTCACCAAACAAATAATGTAATGGTTGCGGTGGGCGTCAGTCGTCCAAATTTTGGTGCCATTAATACGATAGGCGTCGCCTTCGGCTACCGCAGTAGTACGTACTGAAGCCAAATCTGAACCGGTGTCCGGTTCGCTCATACCAATGGAGAAATAGCTTTGACCACTGGCAATACCAGGCAAATAACGTGCGCGCTGTTCAGGGGTACCAAAGCGCAGCAGCAATGGACCACTTTGCCGGTCGGCAATCCAGTGGGCACTGACGGGTGCGCCGGCTGCTAGCAACTCTTCTGTTACAACCAAGCGCTCAAAATTACTTTGCTCTGCGCCTCCATACTGACTGGGCCAAGTCATACCAATCCAACCTTGAGCGCCTAGCTTGGCGGAAAATTCGGCGTCGTGACCGGTAACAAAATCTGAATTAGGTTGTGGCATATGATGCTGGTTATCAGCAACAAAATCTCTCACTTGTTGCCGCAAGACATCGGTTTTACTGTCTAGGGTTACTCGGTCAAATTGCAGCATTTTGGTCACCACTTCTTTATTAGTATTTGCAGCTCCGGACACTACTTCAGCCAACAATGTCGTGCAAACCTAGACAACATTGAGCAACTGTGGCCAGCTCAAGTACGCAAGATTTAAACTGCAATAAATTCAGCCACTTAAGTGTTATAGCAAGCACATTAATCCTGCTGCAAAGTTCCTAGACAAAACGTGTCCTAACAGACTTTGCAATGAAAGTGCGCTTGAGTATTAGTCCTCTCCTCTAAGGTGTGGCACCATTAACGCATGTTAGAACCAACCGATCTTAATTACGCCTTCGAGCCTGTCTTCACGGATATACGTGAGCGCTCAACTGTTGTTGAACGTTTCATCGACCGCAATTTGTATCAAGTCTATATGGCGACCCTTTGGGCTAATGTAGTGCTGTCGCCCAGCGAGGCTGGCATTGATGAAGAGGACCTGGAAGGACTTCACGACTTAGTGGTAGAGGAGTTGTCTGAGGTTTTGGGCAACGGTACTAATCTGAATACGGTATTTGAGTTTATCAGCAGCAAACCCGGTGAACAGGCCATGCTGGAGGCCAAACTCAACCAGACCCACAAAGACCTGCTGCAGTATTTTTCCAGCATGATTCTAGACCCCAAAGGCCATGAGCGTTGGATGAGCGAAATCCGCGACAACATGAACAAGTAACGTAGCGGAGCACAAAATATTTCCGCGCTCTTCGGCTAAAACCACGTGCACTTAGCGCCACTTAGCCAAGTTACCTATAAAGGTTAGCCCATTACATTGACAATCAAATGTCGCTCTTTGACATTATGTCGATGTTCCCAAAGAAATATTCCCTGCCAAACACCCAAAGCCAGTTGCCCTTCAATTATAGGCACAGATATATTCACCGCAGTGATAGCGCCTTTTATGTGTGCAGGCATATCATCTGGCCCTTCCTCGGTATGGGTATACATTGAATCATCCTCGGGCACTAAGCGATCTAACCAGGTTGCTAAATCTGCTAACACCGCTGGATCAGCATTTTCCTGAATGAGTATGCTGGCAGAAGTATGCTGAATAAATACTGTGGCCAAACCATCTGCAACGCCTGCGCCTGCAATACAGGATTTAACCTGCGGTGTAATGTCGTAAAGTCCTTGACCATTAACCGCTACAGAAAACCGATGATTCATAGAGAACTCCAAAATAGGGTTGATAGCAACATTTCTAAGTAAGATGTTGTTTGTATTGCATGAGCGTAATAAAAGGAAGTTGTTGATCCAGCATAATTATTTGCCATCGCACTGGCGCGCGTACCACCATCAGAAAACGACTACATATGCCAAAGACTCAATATTGGAATGTAGGTGATCATTGCTAGCGCAACCAGCAAAATCAACATGAACGGCAGTGTTGCAGAATATAACTCGAGCAAAGGTTTCTTAAAACGATAGCTGGCAATAAACAAATTCATACCTACGGGTGGCGTAAAGTATCCAACCTGCATATTAGCCAAAAATATTATGCCCAAATGCACTGGGTGAATCCCATACCCTACGGCAACAGGCAACAACAAAGGCACCATAATCACCAACGCCGAGAAAATGTCTAACATCGCCCCCAAAGCCAAGAGCAAAATATTCAGCAGCAGCAAAAACCCAAGAGGGCTTTTGATATAGGTCTGCATAGAGACCATCAGTTGCTGGGGCACTTCAGCGTCAACTAGGTAATTGGTGAAGCCTAGGGCTATGCCCAAAATCAACAAAATACCGCCAACCATAACCATTGACTCAACGGCAACTCCGCCCAACTGTTTAACAGTGACTTCTTTATACAGCACCACTTCAGCAAAAATAACATAGAGGGCTGTCACCGCAGCAGCTTCAGATATTGCAAAGACGCCGCTGAATACACCACCAAGCACCACAAAAGGTAATGGAATCTCCCAACGTGCAGCCCATAACGCACTGCCCACGTTTGCCCAGGTAAACGGTACTCTTGGAATGACCCCACCGCGGTGCTTCCACAGAGTCCAAGCCGAGAGCAAAACCAACATTAAACATAACGGTACAACGCCAGCGACAAATAGCTGAACAATGGTAAAGGACTCACCCACATCTATCTGTTGAGCAATTACGCCATAAAGAATGAGTGGCACTGAAGGCACCAACAACAAACCCAAGCTACCAGAGGTGGTGACCAAACCAGTGCTGAATTTTTCTGAGAAACCGCCCTGACGCAAGGCCGGCAAGAGTAAGGCACCCAGCGCCACGATGGTCACCCCTGAAGCACCTGTTAGCGCGGTGAAGAGCGCGCAGGCGATAAATGCCACAATGGCCAAGCCACTGGGCAAGAATCCAAATAGGCTTTGCATGACGTTAACTAGACGAGTTGAAGTATTCGATTCACTGAGCAAATAACCACTGAAAGTAAACAGCGGCAGTGCCACCAACAGAGGCGTATCAACAATGCGGTACAACTCAATGGCTACAATCGCAAGCTCAATGTCTGCGCTATAAAATCCCAGCATAGACGCTGCAAGCAGCACAGAAAACAATGGCGCGCCAATTGCCGCCATAAGCAAAATAATGAGCACGCCAAGCCAAATCATTGGGGCTTAATCACTAATAAAGCGTAACGAATAGTCATTACCGCACCGCCAAAAGGCATGATAGATTCGCAAATCCACGCAGGCACATCGCCAAAGGCAATGGCGTTATCAATATATTCATAACTAACAAATTGATAACTGCCCCAGGTAAAGAGAACCAATACAGCGCAAGTAAAGAGATGACTCACTCTGGCAACCCAGGGCTTAACCCAGCCACTCAAAAACCGGCTAGCCAGGTCAATGCGTATATGGCTGTCGTTACGCGAAGCGATCATGGCCCCGACTAACGCAACCCAAAGTACAATGACGCGGACAAGGCTGTCGCCCCAGTAAAAACCGCTATCAAATAGATTTCTTAACAGCACTTGCGTGGTGGCAATGCCCACCATGGACAACAACAATGTAACTAACAGCGCATCTTCAAGTTTGCGCAGAAAGCCTAAGGTTTTATCGATCGCTATTTTCACTTCGATACTGCTCTAGGTGACCGATCATTTCCTGATACAAGGGTTCCGACACGTAGTCCTCGCGAATCAATTGTTCATTGGCGTTGTTGGCCATTGTGAACCACTCAGAAGATTCCTCGGCACTGGGTGACAGCCACTCAATACCTTGTTTTGTCAGTGCTGCCACTGCGCTTTCATTGTCACGGCGCGAGTCTGCATCAACCTGGCGCACCGCAGCACTTAACTCTTCAGTGACAATTTTTTGTTGTTCTTCATCGAGGCGCAAAAAAGGTTTTTCTGCGATGGTAAATAAGCCGTAGACGTAAAGTATTGGCAACTCTGTAGCGTACTTCACCTGTGTATGCCACTGCAGGGCAATGGCGCCAATGGGCGGCGAACCAATACTGTCAATCAAGCCGGTCTGCAAGCCGGTTAATACATCGGCAATGGGCAGTGGAATAGGCGTTACATTAAAGGACGAATAAGCCTTGATAGCGCCGGGGTCATTGTCTGGCGCCCAAACTCGGCGATCGGCAAAGCCACTTACAGAGGTCACCGGCTGTTGAGTCATTGGATAAGCAAAACCCACTTCAGCCAAGCCAAAACCGACAAATTTTTGCTCACGCAAACCCGCCATAAGCTTGGCGTCCATGCGAGCACGCACATAGTCTGCCTCGGCAAAATTTCTAAAAATCAGCGGCAAATTGTATAAAGCAATATCTGGATAAGGTTGCATTACACCACCCGAGGTCAACGCAGCGCCATGCAGCTGGCCAATGCGCATTTTGCGCAGCACAGCTTTGTCATCACCCATAACACCGCCAGGGTAGATCTTAAATTTCACCGCTCCATCAGTGCGTTCACTAATGTTCTTAGCCGCACCCCGCAAGGCCTTCATCCAGCCGGTGCCCTCGGGAGACAAGGTTGCAATTTTAAAGGTCACTGCATGGCTTGATAAAGAACCAACAGCAAGCACGACAAAAACCCCAGCCCGAACCAAGTTTTGCCGAAGTAAATTGGTAGTACGCATAAATTTCAAAACTCTAGAAATAATCATCAGCTGAATCCAATAGTTTTTGTGCTCGTTCTTTCGCAACGGTATTCATCAAGGTCAAACCTGGTGTTTTGCCATCCGCGGCTATCACTTCCATGAGCAGGTTATCATGCAACTCACGGTCAAAGAGCAATCGCGCATACTGGTCGGCGAGCATTACTTTAACCATTAGGTTATTGCCGTTAGATATTGTTAACGCTCGCTCAAAATGGCCGCGCCCAATTTCTGGTTTGCCGCCCATAGCTGGGGGTAATAACGTCTCAAATACCCCTAGATAGAGATAGGCTGCGCCGTTGGCGTATGTTTCATCTAGCTCTACCACACGCTGCATTAGTGCTTTGACTCTAGCCAACTCTGCGATAGCGGAAAAATCACTGCTGTTACCCTGAATCCAACCAGCCCAAATACTGGCCAAATTATATAATGCTGGCACTTCTTTAACGCTGCGGCTATTTGTCCAAGCCAAAAATTCTGCAAAAGGGCGGGCATCTAGATCACAGGCGTCTTTTAGCGACAGGCATGTGGCCAAAAATATTTGTCTGCGAGCCTTATCATGCAGACGTGCGGCACGTACTTCATCTTCCACAAAAGCGCCGGCATAGGCCGAATGTAATTCCGCCGATTGACTCAACAAGCCAACATTTTCTGGAGAACCCGCGAGTAGAGAATCAATAAGAATAAGGTACGCGGGCGCGCCATCGCGAACCATAGCAGGGTCATCGCTGTTCAATATGGCCGAGGATAAATCCTCGGCAAAGCTCTGAGTCAGCGAACCCACTAAGGATGCACACCCAGACATCGTTATCACTGCACTGAGCATTAATAAAACGCGCCTGAATGAAGGTGCTTTAACGGCCACGCAGGCGACTGCCTGGGTAGTTACGTAAGTAGTTCGTGCTTTTAACTGTGGGATTTTTCTTGCCTCGACGAAGAAATTTGACTGTGCATACTAAGGCCCCATAGGGCCAACCTTCCGGTGGCCCTATTTAATCGGTGCCAACTCATGAAATCAACCGCTAAGCAAATATTCTGGCGTCTATTCTGACTCTAGCAGCTAGCGCATTGTAGAATAAGCGCTAGCCTTTACAGCAAGTGCTAGCGAGATCTAACCGGACTCAGACATCAACTTAAGTTTGGCATAGATGTCCTCGAAAGGCGGACGCCCTCGAAAACCGGCGACGGCAAATTTAGCGAGAATTTTGCCATCGCTGCCAATCAGCAAAACACCCGGATGGGGAATGCCGTAGGCTCTGTGCCCCTGAACATAATCTTCATTGCGTATGCCCAGAGCAGTCACATGCTCGGCATTTTCATCTTGCAACAACGGATAACCAAGCTTCTGTTCCTTATGAAATTGCTGCAAAATTTCTTGCGAGTCGTAGGTCATTCCTGCGACATTGATACCTAACCCTTCAAACCTTAACCGCCATTCTTCCAGTTGAACCAACTGGCGCTTGCAGAATGGTCACCAATCCGCTGAACGGTTGTAAAAAACTAACACACCCTTACTACCAGTTAAGTCCTGCAGTTTCTGGGCATCGCCGTTTTGGTCCTTAGCAGCTAAGAGGGCAATTTGCGAACCTACTTCGGGACCCCAAGTATTTTGATAATTGTCCGCCAAGGCACTCTGACTCATAGAGCTTATGCCTAGAAATAACACGACGCCCATAGATGATGATGCTTTTAGCCATCTACGCGCCAGGGCGGTGAAACCATTTTGTATATTCATCGCGTTAACCAAGTTGAAATAACAATATTTGTCAGCCTACGGCGTATTGAGCAATAGATCTACATCAACGTCGACCCATAGGTGGTATCTAGGCGACAGCGCGAACTTATCACTGATTTTTATGCCTAGGAATTGGCCCGCACCGATACCAAGTCCATGCAAAGACTTGTTATGCTGAGTCTTTATATAACCAAGCTTGGCCAATTGATTAGCCCAATTAGCCGAAACCAGAGGGGAACTTTATGAACGACTCAGATTTAGTATTAGTAACACGTCATGACGGCATAACTACCGTGACACTGAATCGCCCCGAGGCATTAAATGCTTTATCTGGCCCGCTACGACAAGCTATTGCGGAAACCTTTCTTGAGCTGGCAAGCGATGAATCTACTGAAGTGATTATCCTTACTGGGGCTGGGCGGGCCTTTACCGTTGGCCTAGATTTGAAAGAACTCGGCGGTGAAACCGCAGCCACAACGGTAACCGACAAAGATCTAGGTAAAGCAGTGGCCAACGTTGGCAAGCCTGTCATTGGCGCAATTAATGGCTTTGCGATTACCGGTGGCTTCGAAATTGCCCTCATGTGCGACTTTTTAATCGCTGGGCCAAATGCCAAGTTTGCTGATACCCATGCACGAGTAGGTGTGGTGCCTGGTTGGGGCTTGTCGCAACGACTGCCAAGACTTATAGGCATTAATAGAGCCAAAGAGCTGAGCCTTACCGGCAACTACTTGGACGCCCAAACCGCTTACGCTTGGGGTCTGGTGAATAGAGTAGTGGACGAAAAAGATCTATTGCCCACCTGTGAAAAATTGGCCGCCGACATATTGACCACCGAACCCATCACTCGAGGTGCAATCCGCGACATTATGGACCGAGGTTGGCATTCCACCTTAGAGGAAGGCTTAAGTATCGAGCACGCGGCCAATCGTGCCCATGCGAAAAGCCAAGTGCGAGCTGACAAAGTTGCCGCACGTCGCGCCCAAATCCAAGATCGCGGGCGCGACCAAGCGGGCGCTTAATTTTAGTAGGGTTTTCAGTGAGGTGCTAAGAAAAATGCTTAGAACGGTTTATGTATAGACAATAAACCAACTGCTAGCGTCGCAGTTGCTCGGCTAAACAATGCATAGCCCCGGCCAGACCTGGCTGGGGGTCCAGCACCATCAAAATGGGGATCTTTTTGACATAGTCACTGAGATCGCCTTTCTCTTCGAAGCGACGGCGTAATGGGCTATTGACGAGAAAGTCGAGCATTTGCGGCGCAATACCACCACTGATATATATGCCCCCCCTCGCCCCCACGGTCAAAGCCAAGTTTGCCGCCGCAGACCCTAAAAACCCGGCAAAGGCTTCAAGGGTTTGATGACAAACAGGATCACTCATTGTTTGCCCGCGCTGGGAAATTTCTTCGGCTGAAATATCCTCAACCTCAGATCCCCACAGTCCGCACATAGCACGATATAAATTCATTAGTCCGTTGCCACAAAGCACCGTTTCCAAGCACACATGTTCATGATTTTGCGCCAGGATCGACCACAACTCGGCTTCCAAAAACGTACTCGGTGCCAAATCAGCATGGCCACCTTCAGAGGGCAAAACCTGCCAATGCACACTGTCTGCACGATGGTTCGGCACTAGGGTTGCCATGCCAAGCCCCGAACCCGGGCCCAGAACACCTTTCACCAGAGGTAACACGGGGCCGCCGCCTAACTGCTGCATGCGTTGGGCAAAAGGTACCGCCATGGCCTGAGCATGAAAATCATTCACAAGAGTCACGGCGGTGGATAATAATTGCCCTGCCTCATTGGCGTCGACTTGCAGGCCGGTATTAACAACTTCTACAGCCCTGCCATCTAAAGTTACTGGCCCAGCAACAGCAAACAATGCAGAAGAAAATTGTGTATCTGCTAGAGCAGCAAAATGCGCAGCCACATCCGTCAACAAAGATGATTGAGCTACATAAGATGTTGTCGATAGCACCAATGGCTCGCCCAACAACACAGGCACAACGGCTGGGTCGTCGCTTATGGCGCAACATTGGAATCGAGCATTGGTGGCACCTATATCGGCTACTAATGATGTGGCTACAGTCATCTTTTCTCCAAAATGTGATACGTAACGCAATGAGCGAAAGAGAGCAACTTATAGCAAAATTTTGCTTAACCCAACTGTAAACAACCCGCAGCGGCCCCGTGTTTGACGACAAACCAAACAGACCAGCAGATATTAAGAAAACCATTGCCCTACAGACTGTCAGAGCTGGACACTTTTTAGTATGGTGCGCGGGCAATATAAAGGACCTGTAATTGAACGCCATAAGAAGTAAAAGAATGCGCAGCTTTACACCACCTAGTCTGACTGAAGGTTGCGCGCACCGCGGATGGCGTAAACCTATGGTGCTTGGACTAATGCTTTGCCAGCTACTTATATCCGCCGCTGCGAGCTTGGCTACCGCGCCACAGCCACTGAATCTTGGCAACACTGGAGAGCCGCAAACACTAGACCCCCATCGCTACAACCTAAGACTAGAAGAAACCTTACTCAATGATCTGTTTACAGGGTTAACCACTTTTAATGCCGAAGGCGAAATCGTACCGGGCGCAGCAGAATCTTGGAGCCAAAGTACCGACGGCCTTACTTGGACATTTACCCTAAGAGAGGACCTTCGCTGGTCCGATGGCGCACCTTTAACCGCAGAT
>CAJJAQ010000140.1 GCA_905182095.1 uncultured Pseudomonadales bacterium
GAGGCTTTTCGAAATAGGTGCGCATAACAATGAAAAGCTCACCGGATAATGCTAGTGAAAGTTCTTTGAGGCGTTTGGCGTAATCTATCGCAGCTTCTGTGTCGTGAATTGAGCACGGGCCAACCACAACGAGAAGGCGTCGATCTTTACGATCAACAATATTTGCCACTGTTTCTCGATATTGATTTACCGTATCTCGAATTTCTTCTGTTACCGGTAGGCTAGCTTTCAGCTGCTCTGGGGTAATCAAAACCTCTTGGTCTTCAATGTTCAGGTTTTCAAGTTGCACGTAAGTTTCCTTCTTCGTTGGGCCTTCTGGTCTTTGCGCTTTTGAGCCGTATGTTTATCCTAAAAGGAGGCAGGTTTTCCACGCTATCAGCTAGCAGTGGAGCATTAAACAAAAAAACTCAAGGTCGCGGATGGTAAAGCTTTGTAGTGGAATTGCAATCTAGCGGAGCGCAGCCAGTAATGGTCAAAATTCTTTAAGGTGACCCAATCCGGTAAAGAATAACGCGGTAACAACAGGTAGATCATTGTCATAAAGTGCCGTTACCACGGTTTTATAGTCGTCTAACTGTGTGCTGTAACGTTGGCACTCGGTTTGTAGAAATTCTTCCAGGTCTACATCGGCTTTAGGTGTCGCCGATTTATAGTCGATGATCCAAATGCGCCCATCTGTTTCAAAGCATCTGTCTAAGATGAAGTGGCGTAACGAATTGCCAATTATTCCGCTCAGAGGCCACTCACAATATGCCTGTTTGTGGGAAGACAAAATCCATTGGCCACTCTCGCTGAGAAGCGTTGTTTCCAAGTGTAGGCTTGCTTGAGCCTCTAGTTGCGGCCAAAGATTGACGTCTGTGCCAGATTGTTCAGTCCAAGTTGCTAGCCTTTGCCGAACTTTTTCTAATGCTGAGTCGGCGCTTTGCTCAAGTGCTTTGCTGTCACCCAGCCATGCCAATGCCTTATGTATAAGGTTACCAAGGGCTAGCTCAAATGGATTAGACGCCGGATTCTCTTCAGCCTCTGCAACAACGCTGTTTATTTCTGATTCAGATTGCGCGCCACTGCCTGATATATTAACGCTAAAGTCTTTCGGAAGACGGACTAAAAGTTTGCTCGGCAGTATTTCTGTTTGTTGCTTGTAAGGGAAATTCTCTGCCACCAATGAGGGTGCCTTAGAGATAGCCACAGTTGCGCGGCCGGTGTCTGCGCTAGCATAGTTTTCAAGGTGCGCGGCCAGGCCGATTGCGGACTTATTGTCTTCTTTGCTGAAGCTGACAAATAGTCCCGTCTTAGCGCGCGTGCAAGCAACGTAAAGTAATCGTTTTCTTTCGTTGTCAGACCTCGTTTTTTCTTCGTGTTTCAGCCAAGTGTGAATGGCGTCGCCGTTTACGCCAACCAATAGCCCCTCAGAACTCGGTTGCCAAAGCATCAAAGAGGTGCCATCTGATTGCATTCGTTTACTTAGGAAAGGTAAGAATACATGGTCGAACTCCAAGCCTTTGGACTTGTGTATGGTCATGATTTGAACTTGCGCTGCTTGTACAGGTTGGGCATATAGCCGATTCACGGCAATGTTCACTTGGTCGCAGTCGTAGCCATTTAGGCCTTCAGCTTCAAGTAGTTCAAACCATCTCATTGCGTGAACAATTTTTTCTTCTGCATAGGCATCCATACCGCCTAATCTAACCCAACAACCTTCTAATACTTCGCACAGAGGGTATTCGTAGAGCTTCGGTCGTGCCCAATTTAGAGCGTCGTTGAGCCTAGCGAACTCATTTTCAGTTATTGCCCACTGGTCTATAATTTGACTAATGTCTTCTTCACCTGACAAAGATTCTAGAGTTTTCAATAACGCGCCAATCATGGGGCTGCGCAGCAAGCTGAACCAAGACAACCGGTCACTTGGCTGTAGCAGAACTCGATGTAGTGACATCAAATCTTCAACGATAGGTTCCTTGGCTAGGGGATCTATATCTGTGCCCTGGGTATCTATATCTGCTGCGTGTAACGCCTGTAAAAGGTCGGGCAGGTGGTTTCTAGCCCTGCATAAAATACCGATGCTTGCCTTAGTGTCTAAGGCGATAAGCTTTTCGATCTGCACGACTATGGCTTGTATTTCCAGCGCCTCTTCGCTGAAATATTTACACGAAAGCTGAGTAGCGGACTCATCATTTTGGATAGGCGTGGCGGCAGAAAACTTCACTGCGCCGAGTCGGCTCGCACCTTCCGCAGGGAGTAAGTCGCTAAACAGCTCGTTGTTCCATTGCACCAGTGTGTTACAGGAGCGGAAATTAGCCGTCAGATTCAGTGGGGTGAGGGCTGTGCTGCCTATGCCGTTTTCTCGGCATTGATCGAAAATAGCAACGTCGGCATCGCGAAATCGGTAGATTGACTGCATTGGGTCGCCTACGGCAAAAAAGGTATTGCCGTCATCGGGTTGCCAGCCCTCAGTGAGTAAACTGAAAAAACGATATTGGCTGTGTGAGGTGTCCTGGAATTCATCAATGAGCATATGCTTAATTCGATAATCCCAATGTAGCGCAAGATCTGTTGGTTCATCGTCATCACGCAGTCCTGTGACGGCGCGCATGAGTATGCCGTTAAAATCGATAACGCGCTGACGCTGAAAGATTTTTTCCAGCTCGATGGCTGCTAAAGAAAGGCAAATGCTAACGACTAAAATTCGCTCTTGGTCTGTTGCAGAAATTTCAAAGGGGGGTAGTTGGTGGTAGTTGGCTAGTACCGAACCTAGGCCTCTTGAACCCAAATCTGTGATCCATTGCGCGACCAAGGCCTTAAAGTCCTTATCTAGGAATGCTTCGTGCTCGCGTTTGGTTAAGCTCTTTCTAAGTTCGAATTTTTGCGTAAGCAGCAGCGGCAATATTGACGGCCAGTCTGGCTCTAGACCTGTTTGGTCAGCAATGGTCACCAACATAGCCTCATCGCTTTCTGTAACAGCGCGGTGTAAGGGCGCCAGAATGTCGGCGTGCAATTCTTCCAAGGCAGCGTTTACATAGCTGGCTATTTGCGCAAAGTTCTCACTGGCTTGGCGGCTTAGATGGGAGGTTAGGTCGATCCATTGGTCGCGTTTGCTGAGCATTGCAACGAGCAAGCGCTCTGCGTTAACCGCATTGTTGTCTAACATAGCGAGGAAGTCGGCAATATAATCTTGCGCTGGGTTGTTGGTATAAAGTTGCCCGAGCAATGCTTGGGCAGCGCTGGCATAGAGGGGTTTGGCATCTTTTGCGATATCCATGCCGCTGACGCTATGTAGGCCAGGGATCTGCGTCGCCAATTCTTTGGCGAAGCTGTCTATGGTTTGAATCTTTAAGCGGCTGGGGTTGTAGCGGATTTTCCAGCCCATCTCGTCATCGCGACGAGATACTCTTTTCGCTAACTCCGAATCCTCATTGAGCGTAGCAAGTATGCGTGCCTTCATTTCCGCGGCAGCGGCTTTTGTGAAGGTGATAGCGAGGATTTCTTCTGGCCGTTGAACAATCATCAACAGGTTCAAATAGCGTTCGACTAACAGTGTGGTTTTGCCGGAACCTGCAGGTGCTTGGACAATATAAGAGCCACCAACATTAAGCGCTAAGTCGCGTTGTTGTTGGTCAGGTGGTGTTATTCTATTGACCATTGATTCTGCACAAATTGGTTAAGTGACAATGTTCACAGGCGCCTTTGCTCGGCGCCACATCGGCTTTGCCTAATGCAATGTCTTGGGCCAGTTCGGTGAGTTCAAGTTGCCAGCTCGCGACTTTATCGTTCCAGCTTACGTTGCTGTCTTTGCTGTTAAGATTTGTACCGTCCGGGTTCTTGATGCTGAAGCCTTTGCTGTTTGCAGCGAGTAAATTCCCCGACGGGTCGGCAATGCCATCGACGCTGACTTCTTGGTCTTTAATTGAGGCAAAGTAGACCCCAGCAACTTTACCTGAAAGCAGCGCGTAGGCGGCGAGTTGCGGGTCTGAGATGGGTTCGGCGAGCGCGCCTTTGACGGTATTTTTATTGCTTTTGTAGTCAATTATGACCTCTTGCTGGTCAATCTCATCAACGCGGTCAATTTGCAAAGAAAAAGTTAAACCGGCTAGGTCGAGATCAAAATGTTGCTCGATACCCGTGACTTTGAAAGGTCTGCGTTGTACTTCTAAGGCAAGCCATTGATGTACAAGATCTGTAATACGCCTCACTTCATTATCAATATATGAAGTGGGTAAGCTTCTATGTGTTGCAAGCACTAGGCGGCATTGTTTTTCGATTTCTGCGCCATTGATTTGTTTTACGCTTTCACTGTCAGCATAGATGCGCATAAGATTTTCTAAAACCTTATGCAAGGAGTTGCCCCTATCGATAGCGTCGAGAAAGTCCTTAGCTTGGCGAGGTTGTTTTAACCCAAGTCTGGATGTGGCGTAGGCTTTAAAGGGGCAATTTGCCTGGTTTTTTAAAATTCCGGTGCCGCCCTTAATATGTGAGTCGGTAAGTGCGGTGCCAACGCCGTCTTCGTCATATTCTAAGTGTGTGCCTTGCCTTACCATTAAGGGGTGGCGCAGAGAGTAGTCTACAGGCCGCGGCTCAACAATCTCGCTGTCCTCGCCGGCGCTTTGGCTGTCATGCAGTTCGTCAGTGAGCGCGTCCAAAACCAACTTGCTGGGTAACTGTGGCGCATCGTTTTCAATCTGGGTATAGCTGAAATGTAATTGGGCTGCGCAATTTTGCCAGTGACCCAATGTACGTTGCGCAAAGGCCAATTCTTGCTCTTGATTGCATCTGGGTAGGCCAAATTCTTCGGCTACAGAGCGGGGAATAAAAGGATTTAGCTGCGCAGAGCTGGGGAAGTTAGAAGCGCTCATGCCGCAAACCCATAAATGCGAGAAACTCAGACCGGTGGTTTCTAATAAGCCTAAGATTTGAATCGGGGAGGCTTGGCGTTGTGGCGCAAAAGGCTTTTGTTCTAGGTTGAATTCGATAAAGTCGAGGGCTTGGCGTAGCGAAATCTGATTTTGATTTTGTAAACTTGCCAAACTATCGAACTGGGTGAATATGCTATGTGCTGCCTGGTACTGGATGGAGTTGATGTTGCTCAATTTCGGCCAGTCAGCGGTTTTCAGTAAATCTCTAATATGCGACACCCACTCACGGATATTTGCTCGTTGCGGCAGTTGCTCGAGCAAGTTAATGAGATTTGATGCTTCTCGAGCGGAATCGAGGCGCTTTAGGTCTTGGGGCGCAATATTCCGACGCAGAAAATTGGGCCAATTCTTGTTCAGGGTATTGCACCATGGCAAATGCAAAAACGGTGAATCTGCCAACTTGGCGATGGTATTTGGGTCTGCTGATTGCTCACACCAATTGAGTAGGGTCCGAGCGTGTAGCCACACTGGTTGAGTGGACAAACTGGTGCCCCCGGACATATCAAATTTGGGTATGGCACTGCCTGAATCCGGGTTCAGCGTGACCGCAAATTGACGCTGAACCATGGCGTAGTCTTGCACTAGGCTAGGTATCACTACGCCGACACAGCTTTCCGGGTGAGTGTCTTGTATATGTTTGCTCCAACAAGCGGCGGCAGCCAATTCTTCTGCGAAGCTATTGAACCCAAGCAATGGTGCAGCCTGGGCCGCAGGTAGGGTAACAAGCTCTCCCAGAGCAGCTGGCGCAAAGGCAACAATTTGATCTTCGCTGTTTAGGCAATGTACCCCAGATTTGGCATTTAGCTGTTCAAGCACTCCGGTTTCAGCTTTCGTGAGATGTTCAAAGGCGATAAGTAGGATTGGCTCATTGATCGAGGCGTCTTGCGCGACCAGCAACCCAGCAATATCCGCTTCAACCACTTCATTTTTGTTGATTTGTCGGTTTACTCGGCGCGCCCAGTCAGTAAACAGTTGGGAGCGACCAGAATTCATAGCCACATGTTCAAGATCAATTGCATAGCGACGGACTAATTCCCAGGCTTGCAGGGCAATTGGTGTTAGGTGTTCGGCGCCCTCAGGGGCTGCTGTTTGAAAGCGCAATAATAAATTGGCTGGAGCAATGATCTTTTTACCACTGTCGTGAAGGTCTTGTTGCTGGGTAAATTCCCGTACAAGAAGCTGCCGTAGGCTAATGCAATTGAGGGTGGGCCAAGCTCTGGCTCCGTTTGCTGCTTGGGCTAAGTCATAGGCACTGCGATACTCGCGCGCTAAGCGCTCATTTGGCGTCACAACGAGATGGTGTTCCAGCGCGTTGAGGAGCAGGGGGCTAATGTGGACAAATGTACTTGGCATGACGAAAGTTTAACCTAAGTACTTGGATTTTTGAGTGCCCTGAGCGTTTAAAGTGCAGATAACTAGGGCAATCGCAGAAAAGAGTTCGCTTGGATGGTTAGGGCTGAGTCGGTGATTTTTGAACATCTTAGTTAAAGGGCAGGTGAGAGCCGGTTAGATATTGATTCCTCTGCGATTATTGCAATGTTTTTGTGCTGGAAGGTATGCACTGGCACCAAGTAAAGCTAAAATAAACTCTCTAGTAGCCTTGGTCACAGAGACTTTGGCTTTTTGTTAAATTTTTCAAGTTGAGACTGCAATATATGTGGCATTTGATAGAAGATTTTTTTGATCAAAACATTTTGATGAAAGCGTTT
>CAJJAQ010000141.1 GCA_905182095.1 uncultured Pseudomonadales bacterium
AATGTTTGTTGTTTTCCTATTATGCAACACGTCAGAAAATTTCTACCGCCGATCAAAACTCAGATGTATTGCTATGATAAATCTATAGTGTGCAGGCTCGGAATCAGCCAGCGCCTAATTATTGTTCTAGCTGGCATTGAAAATAGCCTATTTGGCATCCGTAATCGTAAAACCAATTTTGAAATTTAACGTAGAAGATATCGAAAACACCATGAACGTTTTTACACTAAAACATCAATCTCAACGCGCTCTATGCAGTGGCCGTGTGCTGTGTGTGATGCCGGTGAAATGTGATTTGCGGCAAGTAGTGGCATCTGTTTTCACCCTAAAGATGTTCACCTTGAAGGTTTTCACGCTAAAGGTTTTCACCCTAAAGAATTTCACCCAAATAATTTTTGCACAAGCATTTGCCACACAAGCCAGAGAAGAAAGAGCGATACGCGGCTCCTTTTACGACCCGGGTAAATCGGTTGGTTAATTTGATTCATTTACTGAATTTTTTAAAACCCCGAAGCGCCCCAAGCCTTCGGGGTTTTTTTTTGCTTGCGAGTTCAAATTTTTCCGTAGCTCTGTTTTTCAGCTACAACCGAGACGAGATACGCAGCAGTTTTTCCAGACAAATGCAGGACGCAAAAGCGATTAACGAGACCTAATGATGGAGATAAAAATTAAATTGGAAGCTTCTAGCCAAGCTTCTAGCCAAGCTTCTAGCCAAGCTATTAGTCAGGCTTCTACCCACTCTAATAGCGCAGAGTGGCGACGGCTGCAACGCAATATCCCTAGTTCAATGTGGCTAAGGTTTTTTTATGTCTTCGGCATAATCATGCCGTTGATCGTGCCTTTGTTTCAAAGCAAGGGCTTAGGCATGCAGGAAATTTTTGCCCTGCAGACAATATTTGCCCTGGCTATGTTGGTCAGCGAGGTACCTTCTGGTTATCTCGCCGATGTATTTGGGCGCCGCAAAATAATTCTTTGCGGTGCTATAGGGGCAGGCCTCGGCCACAGTCAATTGTTGTTTGCAGACAGTTTTGCTGCTTTAGCAATTTACGAGTTTACCTTAGGAATTGGCGCATCTTTGCTCTCAGGGGCTGACTTAGCTCTGCTTTATGACACTGAGCTGGCCTTGGGCAAGGACTTGAATCGACAGCGTCGCGTGGTCGGTAAGCTCTACAGTATAGGTACATTTTCTGCCGCAGTATCTGCGGCACTGTGTTCTGTGGTCTTGTTACTAGGTGGCATAAGCGAGGTTGTTTGGCTGCAAGCAATTGTTGGTTGGGCGCCTTTGTGTGTTGTGTTTTTTTTGGTTGAGGCGCCGCGGCCGCAAAGAGAGTTTGAGTGTGCCTCCGTTAATACCCCACATTGGCAGGCCTTTGGCGAAATTGTCCGGGTGCTCTTATTGCAATCGGCTATTTTGCGGCAGGTATTTTTAGCCCTGTGCATTTGGCCTTTGACGACCTTTTATGCAACCTGGTTGTTACAGCGCACTTGGCAAGATCAAGGCGTTAGCCTAATTCACTTCGGTTGGTTATGGGCGGCATTGACGTTATTGACGGCGTTATTTTCGCGCTTTAGTCACCGCATTGAAGCATTGTTAGAGCCGCGTTTCTTGCTTGGCTTTATTGGTCTTGCTCCGGTCGTAGGTTTTATTGCATTGGCAGAGTTCGGTTTTTTGCTTGGCCTGTTGGGGGCGGCGATATTTTTTCTGATTAGAGGGTTGGGAACGGTGTTGTTAACCGACGCGCTGAACCGTCGAATTTCAAGCCACTACAGGGCTACGGCTAACTCTTTGTCGAGTTTTGGCTTTCGTAGCAGTTTTGCTTTAACCGGCCCAATGGTGGGTTTTGGCTTTGATGTTTGGGGTTTGGAAATGCTCTTGTTAGCTCTCGGGCTGATCAGTGCGCTGATTTTTTTTCTTATTCTTCGCCCACTCATGAGCTCGCTGCCCAGGCGTACCGTGTTTCGTAAGCAGCAGAAAGACACGAATTTATTAACGATAGAGGAGGCTTGATATGCAACCCAAGGCAAAAGCGGTTGAAGCAAAGTACGTTGTTAGACCATCCCGGCGGGATGGCGACGACGTCTTTGAAGAGATCGTTGAGGAGACTTTTGAGGGCAATTCTGCAAACCAGTATTCTGAGGGTGCAACAACTATGTTGCGTAAACCCAGGGTGGAGTATGAGCTAAAGCTCATTGATGGCCAGCTTGCTCTCGTAGAGGTGCTGCCCGAACCTAGCTTCTTTATTTGCTGGTTTTTGGCATATGGTAATGCCTTGCGGCATTACGACCACTTTATGTAAGAGCTGCATTGCACCTTTCTTGCTTAGGCATTGCGCGTTGTCGAGTCTTGGTAAATTTCCTGGTTTTGGCTAACCGGTCTGGCTATCAGCGATAGTTCTCGCTATGGTCCTGACAGCTTTTACCGGAGAGGGCAATGTCTAAGCCAAACATCATTTTCATTTTTGCTGACCAACACCGCCATGATGCACTGGGCTGTGCTGGCAACGAAATTATTCAAACACCGAATTTAGATCGGCTCGCAGGAGAGGGTGTTCGCTTTACCAACACCTGGTGTCAGTCGCCGATTTGTCAGCCGTCTAGGGCCTCGATGATCAGTAGTGCTTATCCAAATGAATTGGGGGTTATGCGCAATTTTGGCCGCGATCTGGATAGCAACAGACCGACTTTTATGCAGCACTTGCAGCAAGCCGGTTATCGCACTGCTAACGTGGGTAAAACTCATTATTACTCAGAAGGCTTAGTTGAGCCGGATAAAGACGATGGTGATATGAGCCAGTTTGATGAGCAAGTTAAGGCATTTGGCTTTGACCACAATGTCGAAGAATTCGATCGTTACGTACATGCCATGGACGGAGTGACAACACCCTATACCGAATATCTAAAGCGGGAAGGGGTTTTTGCGCCCTATCGCGAGCAGATTAAATCGATGTGGCGTTTGACCGAACAGCATTGGGATGGGGTGACTAGCCCAATAAGTAAGGAGCAGGATTTAACCAGCTTTTTGACTCGGGAAGCTCAGCAGTGGATTGCTACCCAACAAGCAGGTGAGCCATTCTTTTTGCAGCTTTCTTATGTTCAACCCCACGTGCCGTTGATGGGCGACCCGGAGTGGGCAGCTTTCTATGCCGACGCGCCGATTACCCGTGGCGCTGAGTTTGTGCAGCAGTCGCACCCAGAAATTTGGCAGAATTACCTCACTTGGTGTGACCATCACGCTAACGGTAAGTTGCTTACCGATGAATACGTTTTGGCCGGTGCACGTCAGTACTATGCGATGATTTCTTTGGTTGATGAGAGCATTGGCAAGATCTTGGCCCAGCTCGAAGAACAGAACATGTTAGACAACACGATGATTGTTTACAGCTCTGACCATGGCGAG
>CAJJAQ010000142.1 GCA_905182095.1 uncultured Pseudomonadales bacterium
CCTACCGGGTGCACCACTTCAATACACTCAATCAAATATCTAGATTGGGCAAGCCCATATTATTGCCTATTTCGCTGACGTTGCGGCTTCTTGGTAAATGCGCATTGGGACGATTTTTCTACAATAACCTTCCACCATAAAGTGTTATTTGCGCACTCCAAATCGCAGTCACGCAGAAGACCAAGCTGCACATTTATCCATTCTTCAGGTTAACTGTAAGAATGGGCGTGAATGCTTCAAAAACAAAATAGAGAGTGCAAAGCAGCGCACTTTGAGCCATTTGAGTGCAGCGAACTTAGGCCTTATTAGAGACCCAATTGGGGTTCAATCAATTGCTTTCTTAGGCCGCGACCGGCGCATACATTTTGCGCACTTTGCCCGCCAACACATAAACCATGAGGCCAGCCAAAAGAATACTTGAAGCATATGCTAAAGGTGGATAGACCATGCCATGTGCCTGCTCAGCTTGAGCCAAAAAGTCCATATTCCACAAATCTACAAGGTAGTTGGTGAGATAGCCAAAGGCAAAGGCAACGCCCACAACGCTAGAGAGGTAGGCTGCCAGTGCTCGATCGCCTAACTCTTTTTTGACCAAGCCTACAGTGGCTATATTGGTTGCTGGACCAACGAGCATAAATACCAAAGCGGCTCCGGGCGAGACACCGGAAAATAGTAGCCCTGCGGCAATTGGTGTAGACGCTGTAGCGCAGACATACATGGGTACCCCGACAAGTGCCATGACAATGAACGCCAGCAAGCCATCGCCCCACTGAAGTAAAAACTCGTTAGGAACATAAGTCTTAATGACGGCCGCAAAAACCAAGCCAATGAGCAACCAATGAGCGATATCTCTAACTAGGTCGATAAATGTGAAGCCTAAGCCAGCTTTCAATTTTTCAGTAAACGTTTCTTTTGTTGGAGCAGTACTGGCGCAGCAAGAGTCCTCTGTCTGAGCGCTTGAAGCGTTCGCTGAGTTATCTATTGTCGATGTTTCGTCCTTACCGACTAAGATGCCAGCAATAATAGCGCTGGTAATGGCTGCAATGGGGCGAATAACGGCCATAAACGGGCCGAGCATGGCATAGGAGATAGATATTGAGTCAACACCGGTCTCTGGCGTTGAGATTAGAAATGATGTCGTTGCTGCCTTAGAGGCACCACTTCGGCGCAAACCAACAGCTGCTGGGATAACGCCGCAAGAACATAGTGGTAGTGGTGCGCCGAATAGTGCCGCCTTGACGGTAGACATAAGACCCGGTTGCCCTAGGTGTTTGGCCATTAGTTGACTCGGCACAAAGACTTTCATTATGCCGGCAACAAATAGGCCCAGCATTAGCCAAGGCGCAGCTTCAACAAATAGATGAATAAAATTTTCGATTAATAGCATAACTCTGGACCTAGTTGGTTTGCTCACTCAAGGCTTCGAGGATTGTGCAATGAGTCGCCGGTTCATCACCGCCACAGCACGCATCGCTGAGGGTTTGTAGAGATTTTTTAATGCGCTTAATTTCTGCAAGGCGCTGATTCACGATGGTAATTTTTGCGTCAACAAAGTGCTTTATATCATGGCAAGATTTTTCGTCTTTGGTGACTTCCAGTTCCAGTAATTGATGAATTTCGTTGAGGGTAAAACCGACTTCTTTGGCGCCGATGATAAAGCCGATGCGGCGCACGTCGGTTTCGGAGTACAGCCGATAACCAGCTTCGCTGCGGAGGCCGGGAGTAATAAGACCGTGTTTTTCGTAAAAGCGTAGAGTATCTCTAGACACCTTGGCTAGCGCGGCAAGTTCGCCAATTTTCATCATTGTATTGGATTCCATAGGGCCACTATAACCCTAGAGTGCAGTCTAAGGTCAATGGCTAAAATAGTAATTTCAATGAAGAGCGGCGAGATTAAAACCCTACCAA
>CAJJAQ010000143.1 GCA_905182095.1 uncultured Pseudomonadales bacterium
CCAAAATTTGCCCGTCCAACATTGGGGTAATCATAACGCCAGATTTTGTATCTAAGGCAAGGGGCCTAACGCCAATGTGATCGGGCAGCCCAAGGTACCATCGCGATTCCATTTCGCGATTTACGAACGGCTGTTGTACCTTCGGCAGCCTCAGCACAAAATTTTCTAGGCCTTCATCTGAACTTCTAGAAAAACTATAGTTTTGGTTACTGTAGCCACCAGCAAGATATTTAAAATTATCGAGAGAATCATTCCGCCAACGTGGCAGCTGAGAAAAAATATGCTCTTTCAGATGAGCGACGATTTGCGGAGAAATTTTTGTAAGCATGTATTTATGCGGTCAAACTAGAAGCGTATCGTTGCGCAGGTTGCGCGTGCATACGAAAATTGTCCGGTGTGCGCCCAGTCCAGCGGTGAAATGCACGTCGGAAATTCGAGGCTTCTGTATAACCTACCAACTCCGCTACTTCTTGAACGGAAAGCGTTGTGGTACGCAAACAATCTTCTGCGAAGCGCTGTCTTACATCATCTAAAAGTGCCTGAAATGAAGTATTTTCTTTGGCCAAGTTGCGCCGCAATGTACGTTCACTAATATTAAGTAAACTGCAGATATCATTGGCGCTATTCACTGAGGATAGCTGCTGTAGCAGCAGCCTTGTCACATTGTGACTCAAACCTTTAGTGACCCCAGCAAAATCTAATAAGTCTTGGCATCGACGGTCCAATAACTCCAGCATATTGGCATCTTTGGCGAGTAAAGGCAGGGCTAGCGCTTTAGCAGAGAAGGCAAAAACACAACGGTTTGCATCAAAATTCGGTAAGCAGCTAAATATTTTTTGATAGCTGTGCATATGCCCTGGATTGGGATAAGACAACTCAACTTTGCGCGCAAGAATTTCTTCGCCAGTGAGTTGATAAATCACTCGCGGAAAAGTCGCCATCAACTCTTCAACTAACAGGCTAAACATGCCTTGCGCAAGGCCCGAAGTATTTTCCAAAATCACTGCATAGAGGTCGCCCTCAAGTGCAAAATTTACATTCATTAACGGCACAGCTGTTTGTCGATACTTGGATGCAAGGTGCAGTGCCTGAGAGAGTGTTTGCGCACTTTTCATAGCATAACCTAAAATGCCGTAATCACTGATTTGAATCTGCATGCCCGCCAATAGACAAAGATCTCGAGGCACGAGGTTTTCTTGGGTTAGAACATTGAGCTCGTAGTAATTCAAAGATCGATCTCCCGCGCCCATCTGCATCCAGCGCGCTTTTAACAGAGCATCTTGATCGCATTGGCGATCGAATACTCGTTGCGTACGTTTCGCAACAAAATGACCACGTAGGTTTGCGTCCAAGTGCTTGCCTATAACCCTTGCAAGCGCTGATATGCTTGTTGCATAACCACACCTATCTGCCGCTGAATAACTAAATCGGCGATGCTGTCCAGGCCGGTCTCATCGCGATTAATGATCACTAGTTTAGCGCCAAGTTGCTTAGCATATTCTGGAAAGCCTGCAGCTGGATAAACGCTTAATGAAGAGCCCAAAACAATGAGCAAATCACAGCTTTCTACCATTGCCGTTGCCCGTTGCATGGGAACTTCAGGCATCGCTTGACCAAATGAAATAGTCGCTGTCTTTATTATTCCACCACAGCTCGGGCAGGGCGCAATGCGTTGAGCATTTTCAAACTGATCCTTCAGTTCGTTCAATTCGTAGTGTTGTGCGCAACTCAAACACGACGCGTAAGTTGCGTTACCGTGTAGTTCGACAATTTTTTCCTCAGCTAGACCAGAGTTTTGATGCAGGTTGTCGACATTCTGCGTGATAACACCAGAACACTTTCCCATAGTGTTTAGATCCACAATGGCTTTGTGGCCCTCATTAGGCTGTGCTGTAAGCATGACTTGGTCACCAGAAAATTTCCGCGTCCAAGACTCCAAACGTATCTCTTCAGAGCCAATGAAATCTTCAAATTGAACGGGTTGAATTTTATTCCAAAGCCCGGTGCCTGGACTGCGAAAATCAGGGATTCCGGACTCTGTGCTTATACCGGCCCCAGTAAAAAACACAATATGCTGAGCATTCTTAATGAACTGAGCAAGGGTTTCTACCTCTTCGCTTTGTGACGGGTTTTGATCCTGGGTGTCGATTGTAGTGCTCCCAATTTGCATTACGCTGCGATTAGTTTTGCATTAAAATGGTACTGTCATTGTCAGACCAATCTCCATTAAGGATACTAGCGAAACAATTGGACCCTTGACCAGAGCCGCGCAAAAACTAGATCGGCCACAAACACAAATCGGTACAATACCTCTATTCAAGCTATGTTAAAACTAGGTTTAAACTATGTTAAAGCGCGCCAAACTGGGCATATTAATTATTCTATCAAGCGGATTTATTCTAGTCATAGGCGTAGTTTCAATAGCGATGAGTAGGGGACACGATTTACCCAACGCGGGTCGTTTCGCTTGGCAAATGGTAGCCAAAAAAGTTTTTTTTACAGAAATCTCAGCCAAAACCACCACTAGCCAAACGTATTGGATGGGAGACATTCAAGACAAAGAACTGAGTGAGTCCAGTGGCCTAGCGAGCAGTAACTTGTCAGATAATGTGCTTTGGTCTTTCAACGACAGCGGCGACTCTGCGCGCATTTTCGCTTTGAGCACCACCGGAGTTGCGTTAGGTCAGTGGCAAATCAACATTCCAAACCCCACTGACTGGGAAGCCATGGACAGCTTCGTTATTGGTGGCAAAGCCTATCTTTTATTAGCCGACACAGGCGACAACTTGCGCTGGCGTCCCTTTGTTTCTGTGTTGGTTGTGGCGGAGCCGGAAATCGATAGTAATAACCAAATACCTCTAGAACCAATTTGGCAGAAAAGTTTTCGTTATCCGGATGGGCCTAGAGACGTCGAAGCAGTGGCAGTGGATACCCTACGGGGGGAAATACTGCTTCTGAGCAAACGCAATGTTCCAAACGAGCTGTACCGCATAGACCTAGAGCAAATTAAAACTTCTGCAGACCTTGAGTTAATCGCCGAAAAAGTTGCAGATATCTACTCAATTCCGCGACTCAACCAGGGTGAAGAATCTCTATTTGCAGATGCAGCTCCTCACATGGGCAAGCCAACTGGCATGAGTATCAGCGCAAATCACTTGTTAGTGACGACTCTGAAGGATGCCTATTTACTAAATAGAGCGGATTTAACTCAACCTGCGATAGCAATCCACTTGCCCTATATTGGTCAACGCGAGGCCATCACATTTGCTCGAAACGCCAATAACAGCGCGTATATTTCGCGCGAAAGACACAATGGAAAGGAAATAGCCGATATCTTTAGAGTAGATTTCGAGCTGCCGTGAACACCTTTGGTGGGGTGGCTATTCGATCCACAATGGCCTGGGCTACTTGCCGCGGACTGGCGGCACTGGTGTCCACTTCTAAATCGTAATTTAGGCCATGTTCATGGACCTGTTTGTAATGCGATACCGCAGTACCGGGAAACCTTCCGGGCCGCAACGCTTCTCGCGCCAGTACTACCTCTAGTGAGCACTTAACACCAATAAACCAAGTTTTCTCTGGGTTCAAAATACTTACATAATCGTCTAGGTATTCACGCTTAAAGAGCAAATCGTCTACAATCACGTTGCAGCCCATTTGCGCAAACCCTGCAATGGATCGGCGCATGGCTTTCAAAACCTGCTCGCCATAATCGCCAAATTGAATTTGCGTAACCCATTCACCTTCTTGTAAGGCAGGTACAACATTTAGTCCGGAAGCGCCTGGGTCTCCAGCAGGAGAATTCAATCCACGCACCCGACTGGGCATGCCATCGCGGAACTGATCCAAAGCCATGTGCTGATATGGCGCTTGAAGTAATTGCTGCAACTTAATGGCAAGTGTCGTTTTACCAGCGCTGGAACAACCGTTCAGCAATATAATTTGACCCATCAAAAACTCTCAGTCATGTAAATCTGCCACTACCTGTAAACCCTTACCGGGGAAAGGGCGGCACAGCCTCGGCGCGTAAGCAACCAATATTACTAAAGAGCGTCAGTGGTTACTCGGTTTTTTCATACCCAATGTTTATTTTGACATCAAAAACTAGGCCTCAGCCTGTCATCTGAGGGCAGTTGCCCGTGTATACTTGGGCGCTCACTATTGAGGATGGATAACATTGCGGCAGGCTTGTGAACACCCAGACTTAATGCCTCTGACCAATGGTTTGCCCGAATTAGACGGCACTGCGTTGGTGCTAGCGCCGATCGCGGACTATCGCAGTCAATTGATGGCTACGGAAACAGCAGTTTTGGCCTCTATGGCCGAGAAACGTCAGCAGGAGTTTTCCAGCGGTCGCTATTGCGCCCACCGCTGCCAGGCGCTACTTAACATAGACCCTGAACCCATTCTTAGGCAAGCTCGTTCACCAGTATGGCCTTCAATCGGCTACACAGGCAGTATTAGCCATTGCGACATAGCCGCTGCAGCAGTGATTACTACAGAACTAAAAGGCATTGGTATAGATTTAGAGCGCACTGACAGGGTGAAAGAAAAACTCTTTGAAGCGCTATTTACCCAAAGCGAACGCGCCATTCTAGCCGGCCTTCCCGACATAGCGCCTGCTATTGCATTTTCTGCTAAGGAATCTGGCTACAAGGCGATCTTTCCAATAGGCGGACAATTTATCGGCTTCCAAGAGGCTACGGTTACGTTAGATTGGTCAACCCAGACGTTCACTATTGAATATTTGGGTACTCATGCTCCCAACAGTGCATTGCATTCGGGTACCGGTCACTGGCAGGTGGCAGGCAATTACGTGTTAACAATTTTTGTGATGAATTAAAATGCAGGCAATTCTAGGTTTGGGGATTCTTCTGGGTTGTTGTTGGGCCTTCAGCGAAAACCGCGCAGCGGTGTCTTGGCGCTTCGTCGTCACTGGATTATTTATCCAGTTTTTACTGGCCCTGCTGCTGTTGCGGGTGCCTTGGATTACAGATTTTTTGCTCGGGCTAAACTACTTTATTAGCGCCATTGAACAAGCCACTCGAGCGGGAACAGAGTTTCTTTTCGGCTATTTGGGCGGCGGGGCATTCCCAATAGGTCTTGATGGCAACACAGCACCCTATTTATTTGCCTTTCGAGTATTACCTCAGGTCATTGTTTTCTCGGTAGTCGTTGCTCTGTTGTGGCACTGGAAAATACTCCCCAGTATCGTCCGCGTATTGAGCAAGGGGTTACAAAGGTCTCTTCAAGTCAGCGGCAGTGTCGCCACAGCAGGCGCTGCCAGCTTATTCTTGGGTATGGTTGAAACACCATTGGTCATTCGCGCTTATCTAGCCGGACTCACCCGATCAGAGTTTTTCACAGTCATGACTTTGGGCATGTCTACGGTGGCAGGCAGCGTAATGGTGCTCTTTGCATCCATTCTAGAGGGAGTTTTGCCTGGCATTATTGGCCATATACTCGGCGCCTCAATGATCAATATGATCGGCGCCATTTATATTTCACGCCTGCTTATCCCTGAGACCCAAGACACCCAAAGTGACGATAGCCGTATAGATTTAACCTACTCGTCCTCTATGGATGCACTGAGCCAGGGGACAAAAGATGGTCTTTCACTGGCGGTAAATGTAGGCGCAATGCTACTGGTGCTGGTGAGTTTTGTTGCTCTGGCGAATATTCTACTGAGTAACTTTATTATCAACGGAGAGAGTTTTTCTATTGAGCAGCTTCTAGGCTGGTTTTTTGCGCCTATTGCCTGGCTGATTGGCATTCCTTGGAGCGAAGCTATGCCGGCAGGGGCCTTACTGGGTACTAAACTGGTGCTCAATGAATTGATGGCTTTTATCCAACTGGCCCAAAATTCTGAACTGTTTTCGCCTCAAAGCCGGCTTATTTTACTATACGCGCTGTGTGGTTTTGCGAATATTGGCAGTCTAGGGATCTTATTAGGCGGCTTGGCGATACTGGTGCCTGAACGCAAGGAAGAGTATCTCAAAATTGCTCCACGCTCAGTGCTCAGCGGCACCGTGGTGACCTTGGTCACGGGCGCCATCGTTGCCCTTGTGAGCCGTATTTGAAGTTAAGAATTATCCTGAAAACTGTCAATACAATCACACTGTGCGGTTTGACGAACACTAGTTAGTCTAAAAAGCTACGAATGCAGTCGCACACCTTGGCCTCAGCATTGTCATCAATGTCACGGTGAAAAACCCACCTAGGTCGACCTACCTTAATGCCTGCGTCGCTTAACCAACGTGCCAGTTTCTCATAACATGCTGCTGACAGATTGAGGTGAATCATATTGGTCGCCAAGCGCACCGCATCGGTGCCAAATTTGGCCTCTAGTACCTTCGCCACGCGCTCTGCACGCTGATGATCAATAACGAGGTCGCTGACGTGATGGGTCAAAGCATGCAGCCCCCCGGCAGCGATAATGCCGCCTTGACGCATGCCACCACCTAAAACCTTGCGCCATCTGCGGGCAACTTTAATCAACTCTTTGGTACCCAGCAACAGCGAACCAACCGGTGCGCCAAGGCCTTTGGACAAACAGATAGATACCGAATCAAAGTGCTCGGCGATGTCTCTGGGGCTGACATTTTGCGCCACCGCCGCATTAAATAATCGCGCCCCGTCCAAGTGCAGGGCTAAGCCAAATTGGTCGCAGAGTTGGCGAACTTGCAAGGCGTAATCTACCGGTAGCGGGGCGCCTGCATGGGTATTTTCGAGGCAAACCACTTTGCTACATGGGAAATGAATATCATCTGGCTTAATGGCACCGCGGATATCCTCCAAGCTCAAACAACCTTGCTGATCCATAGCAATACTATGCGGCTGAATGCTACCCAACACCGCCGCGCCGCCGCCTTCATAGCGAAAGGTATGGGCATTAGCGCCGACTATATATTCATCACCTCGCTGACAATGAGCCAACAGGCCAAGCAAATTCGACTGCGTGCCTGAGGGCGCAAATAACGCCGCTTCTTTACCCAACAGATTGGCCGCATAGGTCTCAAGGGCAATCATGGTGGGGTCTTCTACATAAACGTCATCACCCACCGGCGCATTACGCATCACATCGCGCATGGCTGCAGAAGGTTGGGTTACCGTATCGCTGCGGAGATCTATGGGCTGCATAACATCACGTCTAATTGATTCTTAAGAATAAGTTACAGGCAAAAAAAAGACCGGTAAACCGGCCTTTTCACAGTAGCTACAGCAGAGCTGGCACTACTTACAATTCAATCTGAACTATTGCGCTGCCAGGGAGACGTTATAAACGCCAGCCTGTCGTGCCGAGTCCATGATATGAATCATCAAATCAGTTGTTGAATCAGGGTGGGGTTGAATAATAACCGGCGCCTCAGGATTCTCTGCATGGAGGCGTTCAATATTCGCCCGCACTGCACGACGGTCAATGTCACGCTTGGCAATTTGAATTCTATCGCGCTTAGTGATTTTCACCACGATGCTCTTTTTGTCAGGATCCACCGTTTTCGGTTTATCTTCGTCTGGCTGGTTCACGTCCAAACCAACTTCCTTAACAAAGGTCGCCGTTACGATAAAGAAAATCAACATGATAAATACCACGTCTAACATTGGCGTAAGGTTAATCGCCTCTGTTCCTTCCTCGTCTCTTCCTCTACCAAAAGGTCTACGCATAATGCCCCTCGAATTCTAGCTTGCGTTAAAAGCGCTATGGTATGTCATGCGGAGCGTCTATTCCATAGCGGTATACAGCAAATTAACAAACAGGCGATCAAGATGAAGAGGGTAATTGGCCGATCTAAGAGATAACTCAACTCTCCAGAGCTGAGCATAAGAGCTCTGCGCAAATTTTCTTCAAATAAACCGCTCATGATAAAGCCCAAAAGCAGGGGAGCTAAAGGGAAGCCATAAGCCCTAAGCAGACCGGCAGCCAGGGCAAATCCAAGCATTAGCGCTAAATCGAATACACTAAATGTGGTCAGAAATACGCCGATAAGAGAGAAACCTATGACCAGAGGCAACAAAACCTTAGTGGGTAGGTTGATGAGCCTCGCAAGATAGGGAATCAGCGGCAGATTAAGTAGCAAGAGCAGCAAATTCCCCACATACATTGAAATAATTACACCCCAAAACACCTCAGGTTGCTCGACAATCAAGGTGGGGCCAGGCTGCAGGCCGTAAGCGAGCATCACACCGAGTAGTACCGCAGAGGTGCCTGAACCGGGAATACCCAAACTTAAAAGAGGTACGAATGATCCTGTAGAGGCTGCGTTGTTAGCGGCTTCTGGCGCGGTTAAACCTGCTTCTAGACTGCCATCGCCGATTTGTTTCTCTAGATCGTAGGCAAAGAAACTGGCCAATGTAGCACCGGCACCCGGCATGACACCGACAACGAAGCCGAGTAAGGCACTGCGTCCGGCAACTGGTGTCAGTTTACGTACTTCGGATTTTGCCAATTTCAAATCTCGTAAAGATACTTTCTGCTCGGATCGTGGAGATTGCGCAATAAACAGCCTGAACGCTTCCGCCAGAGCAAAAGTTGACATAACCAAGAGTACAAAGTGAATGCCGTCGGTCAAATCTATCTGATTAAAGGTGAAGCGTTGTACGCCACCTAATTGATCTGTTCCCACAGTACCCAGCATCAGTCCCAATAAAAGTGTCACCGCACTTGGGAAACGTTGGCCCGGTTGCGCAAAAACAACAATACTTGTCATGGCAAATAGAATCAGCGCCGCATACTCCGGGCTTTGAATTTGCAGTGCCAACAACGCCAGCGTTGAGGCAAAGAACATCAGCATAATGGCGCCAAAAGTGCCGCCAAAAAACGAGGCGTAAGCGGCAATCGCCAATGCTTTGCCCGCCTTGCCAGAGCGCGCCAAGGGATAGCCGTCAAAACTTGAGGCCACAGTACTGGCAACCCCCGGCGCGTTGATCAAGATGGCAGAAGTAGAGCCGCCAAAAACCGCGCCATAGTAGACGCCAGCCATCATAATCAAACCACCGGCGGGGTCTAGAGAATAGGATATGGGAATCATTAACGCGATGGCGCTGATGGGGCCGAGACCGGGAATCATGCCAATAAAGGTGCCAGCAATACAGCCAAAGACCACCCAACTCAAATTACTTAAAGTTAAGGCGGTAGCGATCCCTGTCATGATGCCTTCAAGCATGGCTAAAGTGGGATAACCATTTCGAGTAATTTCTCAACTAAGGTCCAACCGGCTAGCGGTACGCCAAGGGACATGCCCAGCAGAATGGGCAATCGCCGCTCGCCCATGAGTAACATGTTTAGCAGTAATAGTGTGCCTAGTGACCACCACAACCCCACAAAGGGCAGCAAAATGATGAAGACAACAATGGCAAGGCAGACCAATGTCAGTGGCAATAATCGAGGCGAGAATGTCACTTTCTGAGGTTTTTGCCATGCAAGGCCGAAGGCGCAAAGCATTAAACCTAGTCCGTAAATATAGGGTAGGGTTCGCGAATTGACCGCATCCATCTCGCTCCAGGGGTCTAAGACAATCTGCGAGGTCAACAGCACATAACCGGCGCCAATAGCGAACAGTGCAACTAAAATACTGCGATAAACCAAGGTATCTCCTAGCGCACGAGGCCTAATTGCAGGAGCACAGCCTTGAGCATGATTTCTTGCTCAGACAAATAATCAACAAACTCATCGCCCGGCAGAAACAACGGTTGCCAACCATAGCGTGCTAGCTGCAGCTGCCACTCTTCACCCGCAACCGTATTAGATAATTGCGTAATCCACTGATCGCGCTGCTCGGGCTCAGTAGAAGAGGGCGCAAAGAGCCCGCGCCAATTATAAAATACAACGTCCACTTGCTGCGCCTTAAAGGTCGGCACTTGGGGAAAAGTTGGATTTGCCTGCTCTGCAGTCATACCTAACAACACAATACTGCCAGCTTTTTGTTGTGACAGCGTCTCACCAAGGCCACTGACCAATATATCAACCTCGCCGCTGAGTAGGGCCAGCATAGCCTTGCCCCCGCCGTCGTAGGGTAAATAACGCACGCTTCTAGGTGGAATGCCCACTTTATCGACTAGCAACGACAAAATAATATGGTCAAGACTGCCCTTGACCGAACCACCGCCGACGAATAGTTTGCCCGGCTTTTGTTTCATAGCCAGCACTACATCGGCCCACGTTTGATAGGGTGAATCTGCGCGCACGGCAATAACTCCCGGGTCTGCAATAAGACCGGCAAGGGGGGTTAAATCCTTGTAAGAATGCGGAAATAGTCCCTGAAGCGAGCGAATAAGCAGTGGCGTGGAGTTAACCAAGAGGGTATCTCTCAACGAATCATTAGATTCGACAAAGTACGCCATAGCCTTGCCGCCACCGCCACCGGTGCGGTTTTCATAGCTGACTCGAGCAACTTCTTGGTCACTGACTAAGGCCCGCCCAATGGCCCTGGCCGTTGCATCTAATCCGCCGCCTGGGCCCGCTGGAATAACGATATGCAGGCGCTCGTCGGTGACATCAGCGGCCACAGCAGCGCCGCATATATGCAACAGCGCGACAAAATAGGGCACAACTAGGAGTTTTAGCATAATACTTACTTGTTCAGAAAATTCAGCGGCAAACCACCTACAGGCCAGTCCATTGCAACCAACTGGCCGGTAGACGACAGGGTAATGTACGCGGTCTTTAAATCAGTACCACCAAAGCAAATATTGGTGGTGATGCGGTCCGGCATCGGCACAAATTGGGGTTCTTTTTGCGCATCTGTTTGCGCATCTGTTTGCAAAGAGGCGCCGCGGTCGGATAGGGTGGTAATACCCCCATCCAAAAGCGTCGCTACACAGACATCACCATTGGCATCAATGGCTAAAGAGTCGAACATAAAGTGCCCGTTGCGGCCCGCCAGTAGTCGTTTCGAATTTTTGCCTGTCTCAAGTTCGCCAGGGCCTGCTAGATCAAATGCCCATACTTTGCCAGTAGGTGTTTCTGCAACAAAAACGGTGCTTTCATCTGCGTTAAGACCAATGCCATTTGGCGCTTCCATGGGGAAAATCACCTCATTAATGGACGAGCCATCCGGCTGCGCATAAAAAACGCCGGTCCGATCCCTATCCCGAGGCCTTGTTTTGCCGTGGTCTGTAAACCAAAACCCTCCAGTGCGGTCGAAAACAATGTCATTGGGTCCACGTAACGGCAGACCATTGCACTGGGTATACAGTGTAGTCACTGCGCCGCTGATTAAATCAACGCGCTCAATTCTGCCGCCGCTATAATTGCCGGGTTGTTCCCCAGGATAAGTTTTATCGCCGGCCTTTATCCATTCAAAACCGCCGTTGTTACAGATATAGCAGGCGCCATCAGGCCCTATTGCAGCGCCATTGGGTCCGCCGCCTAACTCTGCAATCACTTCAACTTGTCCATTTTGAACTCTGGAGAGGGTGCCGCGTTCAATTTCAACCACCAAGACACTGCCATCTGGCATAGCAATCGGGCCTTCTGGAAATTGTAGGTTTGTCGCAAGAATTTTCAGTTCTGGTTGCATTTTAATCTCTCCGTGATTCAATCTCACATTCTAACCGGGTCTAAGGATAAGGATATAGTTATGCGTATTGTTCGTTGTATTTGCACTTGGGTGTTTGTAGCGCTCTTAGTTGGCTGCCAGGCCTATAGTGATGGCTCGAAGAGAACTGTTGGCGAGTTCGCTGACGATGCTCAAATCAAGGCGGCGGTAAAGCTTCGATTACTCAACGACCCTGAGGTTAAAGGTTTACAAATTGGTGTCTCTGTAGCTAAGGGCGTGGTCACACTAAGGGGACGGGTGCCGTCAGATTATGCGCGCCAGAAGGCCCTGAGAATCACCAGTGAAACTGGCAGTGTCAACGATGTAGAAGATTTCTTAACCATTGTAGAATAACTCTAAAATAAATTAACAAACTCTTGCAAGCTTCTGTTTTATATACTATTAAGCCAATCCTGTGGCTTTAAATAGTACTCAGTAAGTTTCTCTTCTCGACTACCAGCTTGAGGCTGGAAGTTGTAGACCCACTTCACTAACGGGGGTAGCGAAGCCAGAACCGACTCAACTCGGCGGCCACTCTGCAGACCATATGCAGTGCCACGGTCTAGAGCCAAGTTAAATTCTGCATAGCGGCCTCGGCGATATAGCTGAAAATCTCGCTCTTGCTCAGTAAAAGGCGTGTGCATACGCTGCTGAAAAATAGGCAGATAAGTAGGCGCAAAAGAATCACCTACCCCTTGCACAAACTTGAGGCTTTGCTCGAATCCGCCGTCAGTCCAGTCGTCAAAAAAGATGCCACCGACGCCTCGAGTTTCGCCTCGATGGGTGAGATAAAAATATTCATCACAAGCCGCTTTCAGAGCAGGGTAGTGGTCGCCTGTTGCCTCTTGAGCCGCACCATGCCAACGCAAAATGTCCGCATCCACTGGGTAACAGGGCGTTAAATCGTAGCCTCCGCCAAAATACCAAGATGGCTCATCTGCTTCGACATAAAAAAATCTAAGATTCATGTGAGTAATAGGCACATGAGGATTACGCGGATGCACGATTAATGAAATTGCCGTGGCTTGAAAAGGACAGCCAGCTAAATGCGGATTACGCGCTGTGGCTGCCGGCGGCAGAGACGCACCGACCGAGTGGGTAAACTGCACTGCGGCCTTTTCAATATGCGCACCGTCAGCCAAAACTCTCGGCTGAGCTAAGCCCCCGGTTGGTGGGCGGATCTGTTCGATAGAGAATTCTGCGGCCCCATCCACTGCGGACAAACTCTCACATATGGATTTTTGGAGCTCTAGGAAGTAAGAGGTGACCTGCTCAATCATTTGCATCATTCACAAGAAAATG
>CAJJAQ010000144.1 GCA_905182095.1 uncultured Pseudomonadales bacterium
AGATCTTTGCCGCTTAACGGCTACTTGTGGCGCGTCGTTCCTGGATTTCTCGCGTCCTTCGACATAACCAGTTTTTTGATGGCGTGCCTGAGGAAATTGGTCTAAATAGGATTTCAGCGATGTGCGATAAATATCTACGCGGCTACCAAAAAGCTAGAAATGCATGATTTTGTTGGTGCTTTCATAATTCAATTTTTGGTGTTTTATCGTCGGAAAATACTTTACAAATAACCAGCGTGCCACCATAGGTAGGGGTTTCTCCCTTATCTGCCAGAGACTGATCATGGAGCTGGACATAAGTATTTAAACTCACCTCATTAACAGGGGCTGCAGCGACGAATTCCCGGTTCTCAATGTTTATCCCACCTACCTGTAGAGCTTTAAAATTATTGCGATCATTGCAATCAGTGACAATAGCTGCGTGTTTTGGCATCTCACCATCATCGGTAAAATATAAAACGTCGCCAGCCTGAATTGGGGCTTTGGCTAATGCGGCGGTGGAAAGATCCACTCGGTGTTGTTCTCTGCATATTGAAGCGAGTAAAAATTTCTGGAACATTTTGGCGTTTTTCTTTGCGTCGTCTGAGCCGCCATTAACCTCTACAGCTCTTTCCTGAGCTAAATTAGCAGCTCTGATAAAATCTTTTTGAGAAAGTAGGTTGGATTCGCGTAGCGCCACGAAAACAAGGCCATAGCAATTAGTTTCTCTAATTGTCGAAACATCCGCCTTAGCCCATTCTGCATACGTTTTTATCGTTGGTGTAATCCAGCTTAATTTGCCCTCAGATTTAATTTGTTCTACGGTTTTCAGAAAGGTGTCTCTGCCATCGTTAGGGATTTCTCCGCGGGTTCCATCGATGAAGGATAACCCTAATGCTAGGTACGTTAAGCCCTTGTCGAAGGTTGTTGGAGGTGCCAAAACAGCCAGATGTTGAGGCGCCCTCAAAAAATCTTGTTGGTTGGGAAATATTTCGATATCGCCCACTTGAACTTTGCCAGGTCCCAATCTGGCTAATGCGTAGGACTTTTCCCCATTGGGTTCCTGCAAGACGGCCGCTTTGGTGGTTGAGGCTTCATTGGTTTTGCCGCTAACTCGTTGCTCCTCTAAAAAAGGGAAGCTAGGATTGTTGAAGTGTGAAGCAAGTTTGCGCAATGTTGATGTCGATAGTCTCGGTAAGTTAATGACCAAAAGGTCGTGGTCTTTCACTCGCTCCTTTTTTGCTTCTATTTTTGCTTCTAGAGGAGAGATTGGAGCAGATCGTGACTGATGAACTATTGATTGTGGTATTAACATTGATTTTTATTCTTGCGCCTTTCTTCCTTTTTAGTAACTTTAACAGCATGTAAGTTCGCCAATTACTTGCGATAATTGGTCGCCTAGCAGCTCTGGGTTCGCTTGGTTTTCCTACAAAAGGCCATTTAGTAAATTGCCTAGAAGTTTTTGAGTGCTAAGACCTTAAAGCTCGCTAAAGTCCTTTAGGCGAGGTAATAGTAGGTTTTTGGGTGTCGGTGGAATTTCATCGTCCAATTAATTACTTGAGGTGGCGCTCTTCGCGTGCTTTCGCTTAGCTAGTTCATGCCGAGAGTTGGGTAAGAAAATTTTTTGCTCAAGGCGTATGTTGACGATTTATCATTAAAAATTCTCGAAACGAAGAAGCACGTTGGAGAGCAAATTTAGTCGTTCTGCGCGTATTAAGTGGTCTATTTGAAAAGGCAGTTGTTGATGCAAATTGTCGACATATTTTTCGATGGCCTGCCCGGCAGGGTTGTTGACAGTGTCTTCCTGTTCGCTTGCCGCCTGTTCCGTCGGATTAGCAGCAATGTGACGTAATAAATTTATGCAAAAAGCTGCGCAGCCATTTTCTCGTGGACTCTCTTTGCCTTCGCTGGATTGGCTTGGCTGTTGAAAAGCGCCTCCCAAATAGTCTAAAGGAGTATCAATTTGCGCAATCCAATCAGGGATGCTTTGATTTTGCGCAGAATCAAAAATACTAATTTTCTTTGAGCCGGGTTCTGTGTTGCCTGCTACTAACGTGAAATGTCCTTGATGTAATATCGGGAGGGCAAAAATTGCTTGCTGGTTTTCCTGTGCTACAGCCTTTACTTGCTGAATTTGTGTATTCAGTTGCAGCGCTTTTGCTGATGCAGTATCGCCAGATACGACTAAAGTGGGTGCAATGTGCAGCGACGATGAAATCACTGAACTGGCTTTATCAGCCGCTACCTGGGTATTAAGAGAGTTTATAGCGGCATTTACTTCTTCAATGGAAATGAGACGGTCTTGGCGGTGAATACTGACTTCATCGGGATCTTGGGCATCTTGAAATAATTTTAACGCGTCATTTAGAGTGGTTATTTCCTGTTGTAGTTGAGGGTACCTGCCCTGTTGATAACAGTGGTCACCCGCTACTAACGCCAACCCTGAGTTTAGTTTGGTCCCAGCTTGATGTGTTATTTCGGCAGTCAGCAATATCGAATTACCAATGGCGCTCTTAACATTCGCGTGCGTGGAATGGTCTGTATAGATTTGCGTCAGCGCGTTGGATGCTTTTTCTCCCAGCTCCTTATAAACGCTATTAGGGAGATTTAAATTGAGTAATATATCGATAGCAAGCTCGTCACCTCGACGTGCTAAAGACTTCGTTATGTCCAATTGCTCGGCGATTTCTTTAGGGTTGTCACCGAATAGTTTATTTAGATCTAACTTGTTTGTGTTTGCATCTGTTGATGGTACGGCGTGAGAGAGTAGGGCTTGAGTGGGCGCCCCTATGCCTATAATGCTCATTTTATTCCCTCCAGGTGTGCATACGTATTTTTTCGGATAAGAGCAGCCAATTTAATGCTCGCCCTAAATGAACTAAGAGTGAGCTAAGTTCGAATCCGCATCATGCAAGTAGGTAACTGGATTTATCTTTTTGTTGCTCGTTGGGCGCGCTGCCTACTTTTGCTCGAATTCTGTGGTCAATACGGGTGACGAAGTAAAAAAGCCCCAACCAGATTTGTAATAAACCTTGTATCACAGTGGCTGAATACTTACTCTGGCTCCGAGAGTCAGCTGGGCAGTCGCCGGTAATTTGCCTTGTGCAAATTGCGGGAGGAAAGTCCGGGCTCCATAGGGCAGGGTGCCAGGTAACTCCTGGGGGGCGTGAGCCTACGGAAAGTGCAGCAGAGAGTAGACCGCCAGCAGCAGCTTCGGCCGCAGTTGGTAAGGGTGAAAGGGTGCGGTAAGAGCGCACCGCGCGAGTGGCAACATATCGTGGCAAGGTAAACCCCACCTGGAGCAAGGCCAAATAGAGATCTGTCGACGCGGCCCGCGTTGGATCTGGGTAGGCCGCTTGAGGCTGTTGGTGACGACAGCCCTAGAGGAATGACTGTTCAAGACAAAACCCGGCTTATAGGCTGGCTCTCATTTTTTCCTTCGCAGGGATAGCTATGCGCAATATATCTGTAAACGAATGTTGCGATATATGTACGTATTCGCTAGTTCGCAAAAAGCGCATTCCCTCAAAAATCTTGTAAAACGGCATTAAAACTTAAAGTTATTTCGAGCCATCAAGGCTATCTCATTGTTTCTTGTGGTTTATTTCTTTTTGAAAGGATTTTGAATAGAAAAACTTCTTATTTTTCCGCAGCTTATAGGCTTTATCTGTATTTTATTTCCTTGACTCTCGCTAAGCGCCTATATAGTGTCGCAATCTGGTAAAAAGTGGAGAAAAGTGGGGATCGTTTTTGGGATCGGCAAAAGCAAAACGACAACAGGGCAATAGCTCTATGTGTTAGACAAGCCAGCGGTAGATGATCGGTAGCAATATTTCTTCACCTTTGCGCGATTGTAATGCGGCTTGAGCGCTGATGTTTGCATCAGCAAAGGTGCGCCTTGCCATTTTAGAATAATTACCTGCGGCGAAAAAAATGTTTCGTGGTATCAACAGCGCAACACTCGATGGCAAAGGTCGTATGGCTTTACCTACCCGTACTCGTGACGCCCTTTCTGCGCTCAGTGAAAATAAAGTCGTTGTCACCATTGATATGCGCGAGCCCTGCTTACTTTTATATCCGCTATCCGAGTGGGAAATAGTACAACGTAAATTAGAAGGCTTATCTAATATTAACCCTCAAGCGCGATTGCTGCAGAGACTGTTGATTGGCCATGCGACCGACATGGATTTGGACTCAGCCGGGCGCCTGCTTTTGCCGAGTATGCTGCGTGATTATGCCCAGTTAGAGAAAAAGCTGGTGCTCGTTGGTCAAGGCAACAAAATAGAAATTTGGTCGGAACAAAACTGGCAGCAACGTATGAGTATTTGGCTCGAAGAGGGCGCTCACGCATTAGTTGAAAATGCAGATATGTTCGACGGGTTATCAGTTTGAGAATTCCCCCTCACCCATTTGCTGATTTGTCGCACCACAGATACCGCCGTAGCTCTAGCGGTACAAGCAACCTTGCCGCAACTGTGCAATCTGAAGAAGTGGATTTTGGTGGTGGTGCTGCAAAAGCTGCTGCAGAAGATCATATCCCGGTACTGTTGCGGGAGGTCCTTCATACACTTATTCAATCTGACTCCGGCGTCTACGTCGATGGCACTTACGGGCGCGGCGGACACTGTCGCTCCATGCTTGCCAGGTTGGCGTCAGATGCACAAATGATCGGCTTGGATCGCGACCCTGAAGCGGTTGCCGCAGCCCAAGGACTTGTTCAAGCAGATTCTCGATTCAGCATTTTTCACGGGCGCTTTTCCCAGCTGGCTGACGTTCTTAGCGATGCTGGCGTAGTGGGTGGCGCCCAGGGCATATTGTTAGATATTGGCGTTTCGTCCCCACAACTAGACGATGCCAGCCGCGGCTTTAGTTTTAACGCCGATGGGCCACTGGATATGCGCATGGACCCCACAGAGGGTATAAGTGCTGCGGAATGGCTCAATGTTGCGGCAGAAGAAGACATTGCCAAGGTTATTTTTATCCATGGAGAAGAGCGCAATTCTCGTCGTATCGCCAAGAATATCGTGGCCGCTCGCCCGCTCACAACGACGTTAGAATTAGCCGATATTGTCGAGGCCTGTGTGCCGCGTAATCGCAATAACATGGGCAAACACCCAGCCACCAAAACATTCCAAGCAATTCGCATTTTTATAAACGAAGAAGATCGCGAACTTCGTGAAGGTTTGCAGCATGCATTTGCAGCTTTAGCCGTTGGCGGCAGATTGGCGGTTATATCTTTTCATTCACTGGAAGACCGTCAGGTAAAGCATGTCTTTCGGGGCTTAAGTCGCCCTCCCAGCATGCCGCGGAGGTTGCCTGTTCGGCATACCGAGCAGGGTATTACCGCGCGTCTTATTGGTAAAAGTATGAAGGCTCAATCGGACGAACTGGCAACCAACCCCCGAGCACGCAGTGCCACGCTGCGGGTCATAGAGAGGATTTGTTAATGGCATTGGGTCAAGCTAAAGGCCTGAAGCCCAAAGCGCTTGCTAAGACCAGCCGAGCTAGCGCAGCCAATACGTCGCTACAGCGTAAAACCATACCTTTGCAATGGGTTGCTGGTGTGGTTTTTTTGCTCTTGGGCATTATGTATAGCGGTCTTGAATTGGTTAAATCAGCCGACGAAATGCGGTTTTTGTACCGTTCAATGGATGAGCTGCAAAGTAACCAAAACGCTTTGTTGGCTAACTACAGTAGGCTTCTATTAGAGCGCAGTACTCTAGCCAGCATGCAAACCGTAGAAGTTGTGGCAAAAACAGAGCTGCAGATGTTTTTTCCTGAAACCAGTGTTCAGGTGAACAATTGAAACCCTGGCGACACTATGCAGTACTCTGTGTCTTTTTGTCTTTCGGCGTTGCCTTATCTGTCCGAGTCTTATATCTAGGCGTCACCGAACACGACTTCTTGCAACAAGCAGGCGATAAACGCTCGGTCCATAAAGCAATTATTCCTGGCATGCGAGGCATGATTTACGATCGCAATGGTGAACCTTTAGCGGTAAGTACGCCGGTTTTCGCGGTGAGTACAAACCCCATGCTAGCCAAGTTTCGAGAATCTGAATTGCGCCAAATTGCCGGCGCCATCGGTAAAACCAAGCAAGCGATAAAGAACAGTATAGAAAAAGCTAAGGCCAGAGGTAGAGGTCATGTATACCTTCAGCGGCGCCTCAGTTGGGGTAAGAGTAATGCGCTCGAAGAGCTAGACATCAGCCACCTAAAATTGGAGCCTGAATACCAGCGCTACTACCCTGCTGGAGAAATCGCTGCGCATATCGTTGGGATAACGGATATTGATGACATCGGTATCGAGGGACTTGAGTCCAACTTTCAAGCGAGTTTACGCGGTCATTCTGGCGCCAAAACGGTGTTGCGCGATCGTAAGAAAAATTCAATTCGCGACCTTGATTACTTAAGTTCACCAAAGTACGGAGAGGACCTAAATCTAACAATAGACTTACGACTTCAATTTATTGCCTACCGCGAGCTTAAATCAGCAGTTAATAGCCACCAAGCTGCAAGTGGTTCGCTGATTATGTTGGACGCGAAGACCGGTGAGGTCTTATCCATGGTTAACCAACCGTCCTTTAATCCGAATAGTGACGACAGATTACCCAATAGGATGCGTAATCGCGCCGTAGTGGACGCTTATGAGCCGGGTTCTACCATCAAGCCGTTTACCGCGCTTGCAGCCTTGGAAAGCGGTCTTTATACCCCTGAAACTATGATAGATACCTCTCCAGGATATTTGTGGATTGGTAAGAAACTTGTTGAGGACCCGATAGATAGAAAACGCCTTTCGCTTGGTCAGTCGATACAAAAATCCAGTCAGGTTGCCTTTGCCAAGTTAGCGTTGGAATTGGAGCGAGAAGCCGTATTTGATGTGTTGGTACGTGCAGGCTTGGGTAACTATGTGGGAGTCGAGCTGCCGGGTGAGGTTTATGGGAAATTATCTAGCGCGCAACTTCAATCTAAAGTTGGGCGCGCTACTTTGGCTTATGGATATGGCTTGAGTGTTTCGCCAATTCAACTTGCTCAAGCTTATCTAACTCTGGCCAGCCATGGTCTTAAGCTGCCGGTCAGTATTATCAAAAGCACAGTGCAAAGATCGACTGAGCGGGTTTTTACAGAACAAGCGACTAAAGATGTTCTTGCCATGATGGAGATGGTGACTGCCCGCGAAGGCACCGCTGCTAACGCTGCGGTGGCCGGCTATCGAGTAGCTGGTAAAACAGGTACCGCACGAATGATTGGTGCCAATGGATATGATGACGAAAGGCATATTGCCTGGTTTGCTGGTGTAGCGCCGGTGTCAGATCCAAAAATTGTCATGGTTATCGTTATTAACGAAGCCAAATCCGGTCGCTCTGGTGGCGGTAAAGTCGCAGCGCCTGTATTTGCAAGGGTTGCTGAGCGTAGTTTGCGCTTACTTGGTGTAAGCCCAGATAAAACGGGCGTTGAGTTGGCACATGCTGCTGCAAAAAACGCAGCCGCCCCAGTCGGCGTTGGAGGGCGGGGATGACGGTCAACATAAATGCTGTAGTAGAAGATTTACTTGGCGACTCAACTTTGCTGAAAGCAAGCGGCGATTTTGGTCTTTGCGAGAATTCAGCCATGGTGCTGAAAAACGATATATTTATTGCCAGTGCTGCGGATGCAACTGAACGGGAAAAGCACATTGAGCAAGCGTTAGCGGCTGGAGCAGTTGCAGTGCTTTATGATCGAGGTGGCGCTTCGCCAACGCCATGCGACGTGCCTATGTTGAGTGTGGATAATTTAGTCGCCCGCAAAAGTGCGCTGGCGGTCAAGTTTTTTGCTGCACCCAGTAAAAACGTTGAGTGCATTGGTATTACCGGAACAAATGGAAAAACATCTATTGGTTTCCATGTGGCTAACTTTAGTGACCTTCTTGGAGTGCCTTGTGGTTATTGCGGCACCTTGGGTTGGGGTAGGGTAGAACAATTAGCTGAGGCTGCATTAACAACACCTAATGCAGTGGAAATGCAGCGTCGAATTGCCAGCCTTCGAGATAAGAATATTGCCCGGTTGGCTTTAGAGGTCAGTTCCCACGCATTAGCCCAAGGCCGTATAGACGATGTACACATGGATGTTGCGGTTTTTTCTAACCTTACCCGGGATCATTTAGATTTTCATAAGACTATGGATGACTATGGTCGGGCTAAAGCTCGACTCTTTACCCAGTGGCCACTTAAGCTTGCTGTTATTAATAGTGACGACGCTTTTGGCAGGAGTTTGGCCGTCACCAGTCGCGCACAGGAAGTCATTAGCTATGGCAGCAGCGGCGATGTGAGCTGGCGCGCCTCACCTGTAAGTAAGGGCATGGAGGTGAAGTTCGCCACCCCATGGGGCCGGCTGAGTTGCCTATTGCCAGTAGTCGCTGACTTTGCTGTAGCAAATATTGCGGCATCCTTGGCGGTAATGATGGGTATGGGGCATAAGTTGTCGGACGTCTCTAATGCGCTACAAAATATCAGCGTAGTGCCTGGGCGCATGCAAGTTTTAAGCAGTCCACCAACGGGCCCCAAAGTTGTGGTTGATTATGCTCATACACCTGACGCTGTGCATAAAGTGCTGGCTGCGCTAAGGCCTCAGTGTCGTGGCAAAATTATTTGTGTAGTGGGTTGTGGTGGCGATCGTGATCGCGGCAAAAGACCTGAGATGGCCAGCTTAGCGTGTGCTGGAAGCGACGTTTTATGGCTGACATCGGACAACCCGCGTAGCGAAGATCCTCAAACAATTATCGAAGATATGCTCGCTGGCGTTACCTCTCCTTCAAGTTGTGAAGTTTTTACTGAGGTTGATAGAGCGAAATCTATTCAAGTGGCTATCGAGTCGGCTGGATCTGATGATGTGGTTTTGATTGCAGGCAAAGGCCATGAAAACACACAAGAAATATGTGGTCAGCATAAACGCTTCAGTGACGTTGAATATGCCGAAGAATTATTAAGGAGTAAGAGTTAATGCTGTTGTGGCTAACGGAATATCTTTCTGAGTATGTGGGCGGATTTGTCGTCTTTCAGTATCTTACATTGCGTACCATGGTTAGCGTGATGACAGCTCTTGCTACATCTTTACTGATTGGGCCATGGATGATTGCCAGACTCAGCAAAGCGCAGATTGGCCAAGTAGTTAGAGACGATGGCCCGGCATCGCACTTCAGTAAGGCTGGAACGCCAACTATGGGTGGAGCCTTGATTCTAGTCATTATTATTATCACAACTTTGCTCTGGGGGGATTTAACCAACCGCTATATCTGGTTGGTGCTAGGTGTGACTCTTGCATTTGGTGTCGTCGGTTGGGTCGACGATTATCTTAAAATTTCTAAGAAGAACAGCAAAGGGTTGTCTGGCAAGCTAAAATATTTTTGGCAGTCAGTATTCGGCTTGGCGGCGGCAATCTACTTGTATCAATCTGCAGAGCTGCCGGCGCAAACAATGCTCTATGTGCCATTTTTCAAAAGCGTGGCAATACCTCTGGGCGTTGGTTTTGTGGCGCTAAGTTATTTGATGATAGTGGGTATGAGTAACGCGGTTAACCTAACAGATGGTTTAGACGGCTTAGCTATCTTACCCTCGGTGATGGTGGGGGCTGCTTTGGGCTTGATCGCCTATCTAGTGGGAAATACCGAGTTTTCCAGCTACCTGCAAATTCCCTACATTCCCGGCGCTGGTGAACTGGCTGTTTTTTGTGGTGCCTTGATTGGTGCCGGTTTGGGCTTCCTTTGGTTTAATACCTATCCTGCGCAAATTTTCATGGGTGATGTGGGTGCTCTTGCTTTAGGTGCTGCCCTTGGTTTGGTTGCCATTGTCGTTCGCCATGAAATAGTCCTGCTGATTATGGGTGGTTTATTTGTCTTGGAGACTGCCAGCGTCATTATTCAAGTAATTTCCTTTCGCCTAACAGGGCGACGTATTTTTCGTATGGCGCCGATACACCATCATTTTGAGTTAAAGGGTTGGCCAGAGCCTAAAGTTATAGTGCGTTTTTGGATCATAACTTTGGTGCTGGTGATTATCGGCTTATCCACTTTGAAGTTGAGGTAACTGCGGCCACTATGAAAGCGCGCAAAGCAATTTTAGGTTTTGGTATAACTGGCCAGTCTGTGGCCAGATACCTACTTGCGCGCGGTGAAAACCCAGTGGTATTAGACACACGTCCGGCAAAACCCATTGATGAAGAGTTTTCCCAACTTGAAATACACTGGCAATGTAATGTTTGGCCGGAAAAAGTTTTACCGCACACTGCTACGGTAATTGTTAGTCCAGGCTTGCCGCTGGGTAACTGCCTGTTAGAACAAGCTAGATCGTCAGGGCTGACGGTTATTAGCGATATCGACTTATTCTTTGACAACGTGACTGCGCCGGTCATCGGCGTCACTGGCACCAATGGTAAAAGTACCGTTGTGTCATTGGTCGGGCATATTTTGCGCAGTGCCGGTTACAAGTGTGCTGTTGGCGGCAATCTCGGCGAGGCAGCCTTGGACTTAATCGATAACAAGATTGATTTTTATGTCCTTGAATTATCCAGTTTTCAACTAGAGCATAGTCGCAGCTTGCCGTTAGCTCGATCAGTAATTCTGAACATTACCGAAGATCATGTAGATCACCATGGTTCGGTGCGAAATTATGTTGCTGCTAAGCAAAAGATATTAGCGGATGCGAAAAGTTGGATTTATAGCCGCGAAGATGCAAGCACTCAAGGCGCTGATTTCGCCGCAATGGTAAGTTTCGGACTGGATAAATCCGCGGCTCAAGACGCTTGGGGCATTGCTCTAGAACACGGCCAAGAATGGGTTTTTAGGGGTGAACTGGCAATTTGCGCTAGCGCAAACTTGCCGCTTCAGGGGCGGCATAATGTTCTTAATTGTATGGCTGCCATGGCTTTGGTTGAATCTTGGGTCGAACCCAGTTCAGTAGTGAGCCACATTGGTGATTTTCAGGGCCTTGCGCATAGGTTCCAAGCCGTGGCAGAAATTGCTGGCGTGGCGTTTGTGAATGACTCTAAAGCTACAAATGTTGGGTCAACTAAAGCGGCATTAGATGGATTGGAGCGCAAGGCTAATGTCGTATTAATAGCCGGTGGAGATGCGAAGGGCGCCGATCTCCAAACTCTAGCGGATTCGCTAACGGGACGTGTTAAACGGTTGGTTACATTGGGCAAAGATGGTCCAGGTATAGGCGTTTTGGCAGATCAGTGTGGTATTGCTCATGTTGCCGTGGCTTCCATCGAAGATGCTGTTACTGCAGCAGTCCAAGATGTTGCCGCAGGGGATATGGTGCTTTTATCGCCTGCCTGCTCAAGTTTAGATATGTTCGATAATTTCCAGCAACGCGGCGAAGTGTTTGCTAGAGCGGTAGGCGCATTGACTGTTGCAGATTTGCCGGCGGTGCAGGCCTGATGTTATTGGCTATGCGTAACTTACCCGTGGGCCGCGATGCCTTGGAGTTGCTCATTCCATGGTTTGTGCTATTGGCCTTCGGTAGCATTATGGTGGCTTCTGCTGCGGTGGCACTTAACGGCAACTATTTGTCCAAGCACCTTATTTTTCTCGTGCTAGCGTTGGCACTGTTTTTGGCCACGGCATTAGTGCCAATTTCCATATGGTCGCGTTTTTATATGTTGGGCTGGCTGCTCGCTATAACCATTGCTGTACTCGTGCTAATACCCGGAGTTGGCCGGGAAGTAAATGGCGCTTCCCGTTGGCTGCCAATAGCGGGCATTACAATACAAGCTGCTGAGGTTGCCAAGTTCGGTTTGGTTTTGTATTTGGCCGGATATATACAACGGTATTCAGGGTCCGTAGTGGAGTCACCTCTACAGTTTGTAATTCCGTTGATAATGAGCGCATTGGTTGCTGCTCTGCTTATTGCCGAGCCTGATCTTGGGTCCGCTGTAGTGATTATGGCGGCAGTGTGTACGCTGTTTTTCTTGGCCGGCACCAAACTACGTTATGTCTTTGTACTGTTGTTAATCGCATGTCTGTTGCTGGCACTTTTGATCTGGCTGGAACCCTACCGAATGCGACGCCTGAACTCATTCGTCAATCCTTGGGATATGCCTTTCGATAGTGGTTATCAATTGGTTCAAGCCTTGATTGCATTTGGTCGCGGTGAATTGTTCGGCTTAGGTTTAGGCGAGGGCATACAAAAGCTTTATTATTTGCCCGAAGCTCACAACGACTTCATATTCGCCGTCATTGCCGAAGAGCTTGGCGGTTTAGGTGCAATAGGTTTGGTTGTCGTGTTTAGCTTTTTGGTTTGCAAAATTTTCACTGTCGCACGACGTTGCGTAGACGCAAATCATTTGTTTGCAGGCTATGCTTGTTATTTCATTGGTTTGATTTTTGCTTTTCAACTGCTCGTTAGCTTGGGCGTAAACACCGGAGTTTTGCCTACTAAAGGACTGACTCTCCCTTTTATTAGTTACGGCGGCAGCAGCTTAATGATTTCTTGCGCTCTATTCGGTCTGGTTTTTCGTAGTTCGTTACTGGAGGGTAAGACGCGTGTCTGAGTCCAATGATTACAAGGTTCCAGAGATGGGGCGCATTCGTTGCATTCACTTTGTCGGTATAGGCGGGGCTGGGATGTGCGGTATCGCAGAGGTCCTCATCAACCAGGGTTATCAAGTTACTGGTTCTGACATTCGTGCGTCTGCCACAACTCGTCGACTAGAACAAAAAGGCGCTGAAATTCATATCGGCCACAGCGCTCAGTGGGTGCAGGGCGCTGACGTTGTTGTAGTTTCTTCGGCGATAGACACCGCCAACCCAGAGGTGGTGACTGCACAAGAGTTACTAGTTCCCATAGTGCCCCGAGCAGAAATGCTCGGCGAGCTTATGCGTTACCGACACGGCATTGCTGTGGCCGGGACCCATGGCAAAACCACTACCACCAGTTTAATTACAGAAATTTTTCGCTGCGCAGATTTGTCGCCAACCTTTGTCATTGGCGGCCTGTTAAATAGTGCAGGAACTAACGCAGAGCTAGGCCTTGGCCGCTACTTGATCGCTGAAGCAGACGAGAGTGACGCTTCCTTTTTGCGTTTGCAGCCTATGACTGCGGTGATTACAAATATTGACCAAGACCACATGGCCACTTATGACCACGACTTCGAAAAACTCAAATCATCTTTTGTTGAGTTTGCGCACCGGTTACCTTTTTACGGTAGCGTGGTTTTGTGCATAGATGACGCAGAGGCAAGGAACCTAATTGCTTCTCTGTCTAGGCCTGTATTGACATATGGCTGTGCAGAGGACGCGCAATTTCGCGCCACTAATATTCAGGCCAATGGCCAGCACTGGACATTTTCTGTAGAGCGACCTGGTTGGGGTAAGGATTTGAATGTTCGACTAGCTATCCCGGGACAGCATAATGTAATGAATGCGTTAGCAGCCATTGCGGTAGCTTCTGAAGAAGGTATTAGCGATGTGGCGATTTTGGCAGGTTTGGATAGCTTCGCTGGCGTGGATCGACGCTTTCAGGTGAGCGGCGATATTTCATTAGGCGGCTCTCAAGTTACCTTGGTTGATGACTATGGACACCATCCAACTGAAGTTGAGGCTGTCATTCAGACCGCGCGCAGAGTTTGGCCTGAGCAAAAATTAGCAATGGTCTATCAACCCCATCGATACTCCCGGACTAGAGATCTATTTGATGACTTTGTTCGAGTGTTGTCAGAAGTCGATACGCTGATATTGTTAGAGGTATATTCGGCTGGAGAGGCAGCCATTTCTGGAGCGGACAGCAAGGCGTTAGCCCAAGCTATACGGCAACGTGGTCAAGTTAGTCCAGTTTATGCTCAAGACCCAGAAGAAGCTTTGGCTCTGCTACCTTCGTTAATTAAAGAGGGTGAAGTGCTTTTGGTACAGGGCGCCGGTAACGTTAACGTGATCTCAAATAGTTTGCGGGGTGCTGATGCTTAGAAAGGCTATGAAAACCTTCGGGCTTATACTCGTATTTGCCGCTGGATGGCAGATATGGACTATATTAGACAAGCCTATCGATACTTTGGTTATTGAGGGCGACATGACCCCAGCA
>CAJJAQ010000145.1 GCA_905182095.1 uncultured Pseudomonadales bacterium
TTTTATTTTTTACCTTTTATTTTTCGTTTAGGCCTTTTGCCTTCTTCGTCCTATTTCCTTCTCCTAACGCTTTCGATAAACCGGCAGAAAGCGTCAATGTTTGTCCTTAGGTGATTATTTTGGGCGAATGCGCACATTTGGAAAAGCTAAATTCCAACGCGGAAAGAACCATTTTCCTTGCTTTCACGGGCGACAATCGGACTTAGCTAAGACAGGATTTCATTTAGATTTTTGTTCTCAACAACTATCAGGATGAAATATATGTTTGTCACTTTTTCTCACAAGTTATCTCACAAATCATCTCACAAGTTATCTAGAAAGTTATCTAGAAAGTTATCTAGAAAGTTATTTAGCAGGCTGGTCAGTAAGGCAGTGGTCAAAGCCAAAGGCCTTCTTTCTTTAACTTTTCTTCTTTGCCTTTCGCCATTATTCGTAACCAGCCCGGTGGCTGCTCAGCTGCCTGGTGCTTTAGGTTCCGACAAAGTTGCTTTCGCAGCATCAAGTCAGAGCCGTGGCGTAAGTAAAACCTCGCCCAAAAATTCAGTTAAAAAAGCCAGCGCTCAACAGCAAAAAGTTGATTTAAACTCAGCCAGTGCAGATGAAATAGCTAAAACCCTTTCTGGGGTAGGGCCACGTAAAGCCCAGGCAATGGTTAAGTACCGCAATGAAGTTGGGCCATTCCGCAGTATGGATGAAGTGCTTGAGGTAAAAGGGTTTGGGCCAAGTATATTGGCGCGTAATAAAGACAGGATACAGCTCGGTAAAGTAGCCAAGAAACGTTGATATGGATGCGCGCTAACTGCCGGTAAGCTGTTGGCGCGTTTCTCTTTGTTTAGGCTTCACTGGCTGCCATGAGGTGTCTACTCAGTGTCCCTTATATGCAGTCCACATAGTCGCGCCTAGATAATTAGAAGGCCTGTGATACGAGGCTGGGCATTGTGCCTTCTCCACGTTAGGCTAAAGCCAAAGGAAGGAGGCAAGTGAATGAGTAAATTTTGGACACCATTGTGCGATCGATTTGAAATTGACGTACCGATATTCGGCTTCGCTCACGATATGGACACTGTAGCCGCCATCAGTAATGCCGGGGGGTATGGCGTTTATGGTGCTACTCGACGCTTTCCCCAAGAGATTACCGATGAGCTTGCTTACATTCGCAGTTTGACTGGCAACCGGCCGTTTGGCGTTGATTTAGTGCTACCACCGGGTATGCCCGAACATAATTCTAGAGAGGCCATTCAGGCAGAAATCCCTCCCGAGCATACGGCCTTTGTGAAAGACCTTATTGATCAATTTGCAGTGCCTGAGGCTACCGAGCCGGGTATGCGCACGCGCTTTATTCGCTCAAAAGAAATAGAGCAACAACAGCTGCGTGCTGTATTAGACAGTGATGTAAACATGCTCGCATGTGGCATTGGTGCACCGGCAGACGTGGTCGCCGATGCCAAAGCGCGAGGAAAGACCACGGTTGCTCTCATTGGCAGTCCCCATCACGTAGCCAAAGCTTTACAGGCCGGCGTCGAGGTTATTGTCGCCCAAGGCTACGATGCAGGTGCGCATACTGGTCCAATTGGCACCTATTCCCTAGTTCCGCAAATTGTCGACGCAGCAGGCGACGTGCCGGTGTTAGTGGCTGGCGGTGTGGCAACGGGTAGACACATTGCTGCGGCGCTGGCCATGGGTGCTCAGGGCGTTTGGATGGGCACTGCGTGGCTGCTGTCCACTGAACATCAGGGCCACATGCATCCAGTGAATCGCGACAAACTATTGCAAGCTGGAAGTGCAGATACAGTGATCACCCGCTCAGAAAGTGGCAAACCCTTCCGGCAGGTGCGCACAGCGTGGAGTCAGGCGTGGGAAGCAGAGAATGCTCCCAAGCCATTGAAAATGCCCTATCAGGATGTCTTAGTAGGGGATTTGCTAGGCGCCATTGAAGAGCATGATATTGAGCCGCTCATACATTCAGGTGCCGGTCAGAGTATTGCCTACTTCAATGAAGTGCGCAGTGTGGCGGAAATAATGCAAGATTTAGTCAGTGAAACACGTCAAATACTATCCGCCCAAGCTCGATACTTGGGCTAAAAGGTGAACTTTATGTGGCAACCTAGCGAGCAAAAATTTGCTGCAAAACGATTGAGAATTTACATTAGCGCGGCATTGCTTGCGGTTCTAATGATGGGCTGCAAGGGTTTAGATTTAACTCAAAATCCAGCTGCAGTAGTGCCTTTGTCAGGTGCCTGGCATGTAGATGCAAGCGCGTCCGATGACCTTAGAGCATTTACCCGTGCACCCACAGAGCGCCGCCGCGCGAAATTGTCTGTGCGAGAAGAAATTCGCAGAATTGGGCTGGGTTCCGGATTAGCCTTCGTAGTGCAGGGTTTCCAAGTGATTGACGCGGATCAGATGATCATCGAACAAAGTGGCGACTCAATGGGAGTAAAATATATCCCTGGAACATACAGAGATGTTACCTGGGGTGATAGAGAGAGGGATATCTGGCGCGTACAAGCCGGTTGGCAAGAAAGGGACTTAGTAATTTATTCGACAGCCAAGGGCTTGCGGGTGCTCGAGCGCTACCAGTTGGTTAACCCTCAAAGGCTAAGATTAGATATAGAAGTGCAAGCAGATGGCACTAATCGAAAATTGACGCGTTTTTTTGATAGAAAAAGGTAAGTAGGCACGCAAAACACACGGTAAAAACCTAATAATTCGAAAACAAGCGTCTATTACTGAAGCGAATCACAAATTCTGCCTTATCGGTCTTGCATTTGGCCTCATTGCTATTAGAATATCGCGCTGCTCTAGAGGGTTACCTCTGGGGCTTACCAACACTACTCCGCCTTAGCTCAGTTGGTAGAGCAGCTGACTGTTAATCAGCTTGTCGCTGGTTCGAGCCCAGCAGGCGGAGCCAATTTCTGTACTTATCTCCCTTTAGAACCCCTCGATGCTTTATGCGCGCCAAGCTGATAATCAGCTCGCGAATACCTGAGTGGTTGGCCTTAAGCGGCAGCCTTTAAAGTGCTTCGCAGTAGGCGTCTAAGTTTGCTTGGACCTATCTAGCCTCTCAGACCTCTCAGACCTCTCAGACCTCTCCAAGCTCTCTAGCCTATGGTTAATAGTTATTCTGCATCAACCAGCTATGGGTATTTAGCGCCGCGAGCAAATATCTATTCGCCCTGCTAGATGTTTTTTCGCTGCCGGCTGGGTGAAGTTTTGTCTAACTTGGAGTTTTTCGTGTAGTGTTTGGGAGGGGTAAACCCTAAAAATAAGAAGAAAAACGAAAATAACAATAAAAATAGAGGAAACAACAATGAAATACAGAACACTTGGCGCTTTAGCGGCGCTCTTCTTGTCGATGCATCTAAATGCTGCTCCTATCGTTGCAGTTACCGAATGGAAAGTAGAGGCGGGGAAAGCAGCAGATTTTGCTAAAGCAATCGACGATTTGCAAAATACTGATCTTGGGCAAGATCGTAAAGCTCAATTACAGTTGCAGGCGAGTTCATTTAATGGGGTTAATCCTGCAACTCATAGGGTCACAATCCTTTATCCCAGCCTAGCGGCAATGGAAACTTGGACTAAGAAATTTAACGGCAGTAAAGAACAGGCTGGCGTTATGGCGGGTATTGGCGGGAATGCGCAGGTGGTATCTCAGTACATGGGTACACCAATGCAAAGTTGGGGCACAGTTTCCAATGCAGACGTGGCTTGGGACGTTATCCGCATTACAGCAACCGACCCTAGAGCAGTGTTGGCTGGCCTAAATGCGCTAATGACATCCAGTGACACCAAAGCATTCCCGGGTCAAATTTGGCTTGTGCAAATTTTACGTGGGCAAGCAAGTGCTGCCGGAAGGGTAACCCACGAGATAGCCATTGGTTATGAGAGCATGGCTGAAATGGAAGCTTGGTCAGATAAAATGCAAAAGACCAAGGCTTGGCAGACATGGTTAGGCGTTGCCGGTAACAGCTTTACGATAGCGAACCGATACAATGTGGCATGGTTGAAAGCATATGAGCATGGTTATTCTCTAGAAGATTTTGAATAGAGCATGACAATCAGCGCCCCTAGAATTCTCTAGCGGGCGCGATCTTGCCTTGCGTAAGGCCTCTCAACAATCACATTGCCTATCTTTAGCGTCTGCGACATTCCTTAACTGGACGATTGACGGTGGTTGTCTGATGACGCAAAAGTGCACGTTCAACAAACCGGATACCAAGCTGGTTATAGACAAAAGTGGGCCGGTGATACCGTATTCATTTGATGAAGAATTAGTCCGTCGGAGCATGAATTTGCTCTCCGCTAGGCAAAACAGCGAGCAATTTTGCTGCGGATTTTTAGTCGAGCTTGGTTGCAAAATTCGCTTTAGTCGGCCGAGTAGCCTTTTGTCCTTTTGTCCCTCACACCGCGGATTGTATAACCAAGTTGGCTGTTGAATCCGCAGAAGCAAGGTACACGCTAGCAATCTTTGTGTTTGTTGTTAACGCAGGTGGCAGCCAAGTCTTGAGCTTTTGATAAGTCTTGTGGTGTCAGTCGTTTGGCGTTTGCTGCAAGCTTTTCTATTGCGCTCTCATCACCATTCGATGCCGCTAGCGCAAACCACATATGCGCGTAAACATCGCTCTGGGTGACGCCTTTTCCACTGCTATACATTGTTCCAAGGGAAATTTGCGCATCGGTAGAGCCCTGTTTCGCGGCCAGTCGATACCATTTAATCGCGGCGTCATAATGTGCCACACGGCCGTCATCGTCAGCGAACATATCGGCGATTTCGTTAAGGTCTCTGGCGTTACTTTTGGCCGTGATGAGCGTGTACCACTTATTGGCTTCCTCGTTGTTTTGTTCAACACCGGTGCCTTTTTCGTACATTCTGCCAAGGCGCGCTTGTGCAAGTAAATCATTTTGCTTGGCAGCAAGTAGATACCATTTGATAGCTGCTTTATCGTCTTCTAAAACGCCAAGGCCTTGTTCGTGGAGATAGCCAACAAGCATTTGAGAACCTACATTCCCTTCTTTAGCAAGGGGTAACATATAGCTAAGTGCGGTTTCATAATCACCGTTCTCGAATGCCATTAATCCCTGAATTTCTGGCGAAGCAAGTAAAAGCTCAAATCTAGTTGGTTCCTTATCGGCGCACCAAGCAAAACTCGAAGTTAGTGTTAACACAATAATCAGTGCGAGCTTGTTCATCCATTATCCCTATTAGCGGTGTTTTTGATCGTAAGTATGAGCGTTTACGCCGAAATTTCACCTTACCTCTATATGTATTTCTTGCGTAGGCTCGCGGCAATATTTGTCTGTCAGTGCTTTAGTTTTTTACTTGGCCACTTATCCCGTTTGCGCGCTCGGCAATTTAGTGTCGACCTGTTGGGAGAGTTGATATTTAGCAGGTTGGAAATAACGTGTTGCAAAGGGTAATTGGTTGTAGAGGTTAAGAGTAGCCAGTGCGGCAGGTAGGTACGGGCTTGGTCCATTTAAGCTGTGTATGCAAGAAGGCCGCCGCCAATGGCAGCCTTCATAACAATTGTCCGAGTTTTTAGTTCGGCATCTTTCCACCCGTTACGGTAAATAGGCTGGTTCCCATAGGACTGCAATGCATCAACTCGTTCTAGATCGACGAACGCACTTGAAGTCCGCCATTCTTTACGAAGTTGTCCATGCTTGCGCCTTTTTGCTTTAGCGAAGACTGACCAGCAATGGTCATGAAATCTATTTTGGAGGCGCTTCGTTGACCGCTAATAGGCCACCATCTCCACATTGGTGATGCTTGGCCAATTTTGTCCAAAAATACGTTCATCTTGGCATCGGCAGGTTTTAGATCTTGCATAGTTTTGCCTTCATGCATTGTGCAAGCCTGAAAAGTGGCGACGCCGCTACTGGGTGGCGCAGCATTTTCATTGCTGCGTACGGTTGTCATGGCCCACGTCGCGTGACTGTCGCAATCAACAGTCGTTGTTAATTCCTGGGCCACCTTACCGCCCTTTGCATTCCACTCGTCTTGAATTGCTCCCTGAGCTGCAAAGTTAGGTGAAACACCTACCCAATAGAAATCTTGAGGTTGATCCACTGGGTTAGTTAAAAAGGGGGTGAACATCATCGCTCTATAGGGCTCGGAGTAAATTTTTTCAGCTTGTTTATTCCATTTGCTCGCCCATGCCGCCATGTCGCCAGCATTTTTATCCACCTTGTATTTACAGCCAAAGGTTTCGACCGCAGCATAGGTCGGGATGTGGTTATCTGCGATAGCCGCGCTAGCAATCATCGCCATACACAGCAACGCTAAAATTCTTTTCATAGCGTTCTTCCTTTTCTTATTATTAGGATGCTCACACGACTGCGTACTACGGCTGTATGTAAGCAAAAGGGTTACTAAACGCTAGAGAGTGGTCTTTGTAGTTCTTAAAGCCTTATTAGTCAGTTAGCCAGCCAGGCAATCTGTAGGGCAAGTTTTTGCATGTTAATCACAGCGATTAAGTGATTACATTTGGTTAACAATCGGCGGTTGTGTTTACGTTTTCTACCCGGTTTAAAGCGTTTGTGCCACATCGTCTCGCTAGAGAAAATATGATGAATAAGACTGTTAGTTACCTGGTGTCGCTTGCACTGGGAGCATTTTGCGTTTCTGGCGCAGTTGCGGATGACAATAAATGGTACGTTGAGGGAGCATATGCCGCACTTAGCGCAAGTGAAAGTGGTACGGACGTTGATGTCTCAATTCTTAGCGGATTTGTCGGTTATCAAATAAACGATAACTGGGCGGTAGAGGGCACGCGTGGGTTTGGAATTGGTGACGATACTATCGTCAACGAAGGTGTGCGCGTGAAGGTTGAAGCGAACACAATGTATGGAATATTGTTAAAGCCTAGTTATTCTGTGGGCGATAACCTCAGCGGTTTCCTTCGCTTAGGGTACGCAGATACAGAAGTGGAATTTTCTGCTCAAGGCGTTAGCGAAAAAACTAGTAGCACCGACTTTGTATGGGGCGCAGGTTTTGAATATGACGTTGCAGAAAACGTCTATCTATCCCTAAGTTACCTAGATATAGACGACCTTGACGGCGTTGTATTTGCTGCTGGTTACCGTTTCTAAGAATTAGGTTGAGTGAGGCGAGTGGCATTGCCTGTGATTTTTTTAGTCGATAACCCATTCAATTAGACCTTTCTTTTTGGCGCTGGACAGTGCCGTTAGCACCAGTGAACGCGCCTTTCCCGGACTAGTAAAACAGCCCCGATCTGCCGCTAGGTTGGTGACATGACCGTCGGTAAACATTTTTGTACCTCCACGCGCTTGCTCTCAAACTATGCTCTAGGAAGTTGAGCTAAGGTTAACTGGGTTGCGGCTGGCGTTCTCGTGAAAATGTGTCCTGGCTATCTAAATTTGCTTTTTCTAGGTTATAAAGCAACGAAAAATTATTTTCCCAAAAATCAGGCCGATCTGACACTTTACTCTAGCCGCTGCGAGTTACTGTTTTTCTGAAATTATTGCTTATTGCTTATTGCTTATTGCTTATTGCTTATTGCGTTGAAGGGGTAAAATATGAGCAGTGCGGCTGGCGCATTTTTGCCAGCGCACCGGTCCTTGCAGTAGCCTAAACTAGCGCTGCCAAGTGCTTCTATGCCGCTAAACTTATCTCTTGAATATACCTTTGATGTCGGTGTTCCAAGTTATATACAGTCTTACACTATCCGGTTCCGCTATCTCGCCTTGACTAGATCCTTCAACACCAATGTTGAACGCGCCACCCCAAAATATGCGCCCGCCGTTCTTTAGTGTATGCAATGGGTATTGAAATCGAATTTCTGCGCGGTGGCCGCTTAGACCCTCAGTTTTTCCATATAGAACATCAACAAATGATTCGGGACTGTAGGCTAATCGGGTGCCGCCATAGTATCGGCGCGTGAACCTGTCCGCATTGCCGACTTTGATCAGTGAGGCCTGAAAAGTAGGACCAATGAGCAACGAGCCATACGAATCCAGATCTTTTGCAAAAAAAGGCACGAAAACCCCTAGTTCCGATTCCAATGCCAACTCCACTTCGGGTTCTACGAGGGTTGGGTCAGTACCGTCCAAATTAGTGCTACTGGCGGCAATTGTCTGCTCTGCAGAGCTGGTCAGTACACCTGACAGCCAGCCATGCAGGCCCAGCCCGAAGCCGCAGTCTGTTTTTTCTGAGCACCTACTCGCAATACGTTTACTCATTATGGGCACTGAATAATTGGGCATGAATCTCACCAGCTGGTTATAAGCGGTGAACCCGGCCCGAACATTGGCTTCTTCTGACAGCGATTGGATAGAAGTACCCTCTAACCCGCCGTAAAAACTGAGGAAAAAATCTTCATTTCGCTCACTTGAGCTTACATTTTTGTTTCCCCAACCTTTATCTGTGGGGGTTAACCTCGAATCGATTTCCTTCAAAACATCCAGATACTTACTCACGGCCTTTGCGTGGTCGTTTGCCACAGATTGGCTAAGACTTTCAGATGCTATGAGCATGAAGTTCTTGTCGATGCAGGTTGCCGTGGATACGCCTGACTTTTTTTTGCAACTGTCTAATGCCGTTTTGCTTAACGCGCCTGCCATGGTGTGAGTTTTTTCTGGCTCTTGTGATGCCTTGGATGCACAGGCGCTGTCCACGTGGTCCAGATTCAGTCCTGAGTCTTTTAGGAACTTCCACAGCTCAGCTGCCTCATCCATATTGTTATTTGCAAGAGCGCTACAAATAGCCTGGGTAGCTCCTGTCACTACTTGTTGTTGTGCCGTAGTTTTTGCGAATAAAGGCTGGCTCAGTAGTACTAACCCTAAGAGCGCGATGTTTTTGCTTCTCCACATTCGAATTTCTCCTAATAATTTTGCGAATTGTTAGTTCTATAGAAAGCAATAAATGTGCCACCGTATTTTTTTGATGTTAGTAAGGCCTAGAAGGGCTGATACCAAAAGTGGACTTGGGCCGCGTACAAAAAGTATGTATGTTCGTAATTCATGTACGCGCGGGATTTATGTAAGTGAATGAGCTGGCGAATTTGGCTGCGGCACCGTCTCTGGATGCTGCCTATGCGATTGTGGATCAACAATTGCGAGTAATCGCGAACAAAAACCTTCAGGTTGAATTTTCGGGCGCGAGTATCTCCCAAGTTGTATTTCATATTCGTGACACAGATGCCTATAGGACTGTGGCAAGTTTGCCAGGGGCAGATATTAATAGAGATTTGGCGTCTTCAGCTGCCATGTGGCAGATGGTCTTGGCACGAAAACATCCTGTTTCTTTAGACGTCACTACGGCTTTGGCCCAGTGGGAGCCTGGGGGAATGGAGAAACAGTTCGTTGCGCAATTGTTAGAAGCCCTTAGTGAATATACACGTGCTCAGTTTTCCCAACGTGGCACCACCCATATTCTTGCGCTACCAATGTTTCTGCCCGGTGGCGAGGTTGTAGGAATGGTAACGCTTGAGGCTGTAGTAAGTGCTGCCATAGGCGAGCCGTTGGGCTGGTCTTCTATTATAGACCAACTTGAAACGGTGATTAATATTGGCACGCCATTCCTCTACTTACTCACTTCAACTCCGGATAGAAAGCAAACTAATTTACCCATTGATGCCTTGGTGCAGACCTTTGCTAACCAACATGAGACGGTGTTGATACTGGGTGAGACAGGTACGGGAAAGTCGAGGTTAGCGGAAAAGATTCATCTCTTGTCCTACGCCAGCGGTGGGCCGCTTATCACCTTCTCTCTTTTGGGCGTAAATGAGGATTTGCAGCTGGCACAACTTTTCGGTTGGAAGAAAGGTGCTTTTACGGGGGCTATAGATTCCAATTTGGGATTGATTCATCAGGCAGAGGGCGGCACGCTCTTTATTGACGAAATTGATAAGCTCAGTCTTTCTGCTCAATCAGGGTTGCTTCAGTTGCTCGAGTCGAAGGTCTATTATCGCTTGGGTGACTCGGTACAGCGTAGTGCCAACAATATCCGCTTTCTCGTCGCCACCAACCGAAACCTGTTGACCTGTGTTGAAAACGGCACGTTTCGTGAGGACCTCTATTACCGCATCAATGTACTTCCGTTGCAGCTTCCAGCCTTGCGCGAGACCCCCTGGATGATGGACCACTGGATAGATGTTTTGCTCGAAAATCTGTCTATAGGTAATGCCCACAGCATAGTATTTGCTGGAGCTGCACGCAGGCTTCTTAAAGATCAAATTTGGCCTGGCAATATACGCCAGTTGGACAATACGTTGCGGCGATCTGTAGCCTTAGCGGGGCCAGTTGAGGCTGGAAGTTGCGAGTTACAAGTTTCCGAGAGCCATGTTGCAAATTCGCTGTCCATGGACAACGTAGCCGGCGGGCGCAACGCTTTTCTTGGTGCGCTTGAAAGCACTGCGCGGGCTTATTTGGCGCAACCCAATCCTGATCACACTATTCTCAAAAACAACCCCTTGTTCGCTCTGACATGGGCACTTGCTTCAGTAGATAGTGGGAATATAGAGACCACTGCAAAACTGGTGGGCAAGCGGCAATCCATTCTGTCGCGGAATTATCAACGAGAATTCGATCGGGAAGTCGGGAAGCTCCGAGATCTATATTTAAAACTTGGCGAGCCGGCCCCCAGTTTTTTAGAACGCTAGGGAAATTAGACGTCGTGCGTACAATTGCAACCCTGTTGTTTTATCTTGCGGTCTTTATCGTCGTGTTGGCTGCTGTCATCGGCATTCAAAGCTGGGGTAGCGATACGCCAAAGGCATACGTACCGCATTGGGTACGCTTCGGGCTGATGATTTGGTTTCTACTTTGTGCTTGTGCCACCCAACTGTCAGGTAGCGATATTAGACTGCGGCTATTCTCAGCCATGTTGGCGATTGCGGCAGGCGCTTATGGTATTGGTATACTCAGCGGAGCAGCACAAACGGGGCTGGGTTGGGTTGAAAATTTTGGGCTAGAAGCCTTTTTGCCGTTGCTTGCATGGCAGTTTTTTAGCTTACTCGCTAGCTCTGAAGATGAACCTACATGGGACCATGCGAGTTTTGGCTTATTTGCCCTTGGCGTGGTTTTGTTCGCCGCGAATGTCTTCGGCACTCATGACGCCGTTAGAGCTAACGAGAGAGGTATTTACTGGTTCGTTGTCTATACAGGACTTTTGGTTAGTTTCTTCAACGGCCTGCTATTTAACCGCAAAAACACATCACCTGAGGCAGCTCGTTTTAGGTTGTTCACGCTTGCGCTGACGCCGGTAGTCGTTGCTGGTTTACTAATTGTTGTCTCAAAATTACCGGGCATGGGCATTTGGTTTCAGTTGTCCTGGGTGCGTTCCATTGTAGTACCAATAAGCACACTGCTTTTCGCCTTGATACCTACACTAACCAGCATTGTGCTTTTGTTAGAAGATCCTTTTCGGTTTGATTTGTCGCTTCGACTCAAAGAGCGATATTTGGCCAATGTGGTGTTGGTGCAGTTTGTCACATTGAGTCCATTGATCGTTGGCTTGTGGGTTTTGATGGGTAGCCAGGAGACTGCGCTGGGGGAGTTTTTGTCCAGCGCCAGTGGATTAGTGGTTGGCTTGTGTGTTGTGTTGACGTTTGTCGGCGCCAAATACCAATCAGCAGCCACCGAGTATCTGCAAAACGCACTCTCCAGATCTAAGGTCAATACCGATCAGGTGATTGCGGAGGTGCTCAACGCCCTTGATCCACAGCCTAAAACTAATGATGAGTTGCTTAAGGTTTTTAGCCTAATTTCTGCTGTGCTGGCTCGACACCTTAACCTTTCACGAGTCTACTTTTTTGTTCAGAGTGATGACGCCACTTTGCAAAGTTTGAATCCGGGTGTGCGGTCAATTCCGAGTCAATCTGTTGTCCTGAATAGACTGCGGAATTCACCGAAAAATTTACTCTACAGCAAGCAGGTAGCAATGGATCTGCCTGAATTTGAGCGGATCTGGCTGGCTGATTATGACGTGGACTTGTTGCTTGAGGCCGCTGCTGCGCCAAACAAGGTTGTTGTGCTCTTAGGGGCTCGGCTGGGCGGCGATAGGATGGCGCGACGAGAAATTGATCTTGTTCGGGCTATTGCGCTGATTCTTATTAGGTACCTTGTGTTGGGAGTAGCGGATGAAAATCCAGATATGGGACGCCATTTGGACAAGTATTGCGCCACCTGCTGGCGAGTTAATGCCGTCGACGAGTGCAATAAGAATGAGCATCTGCTTTACGCATTGCCAATTCCAAATCATTTTCTCGGCAAGTATATTTTTGACCGAGTGGTCGGTCAGGGCGGAGCTGGGCTGGTGTTGTTGGCCAAGGATCAAGTACTTAATCGCCCAGTAGCGCTAAAAATACTGCCAAAACAGAACCCAGAACAAGTGAAGCGTTTGCATAGCGAAGCGAAGGTGATTGCAGGTGTTTGCCACCCGAACTTAGCTGAGATTCACTCCTTTGAGTCTTGGCAAGGAAACCCTGTGGTGGTCATGGAATACTTCGGTGGCGGCACGCTGGACCAAATGCTGGAACAAGGCCCGTTGTCCGGAGAGTTTGTATTGTCAGTAGCTAAACAGTTGATCAGTGCGATAGCACATATTCACAGCAGCGGTTACGTTCACGGCGATATCAAGCCAGCCAATATCGGGGTGGTCAATAGTCGATGGGTTAAGCTCCTTGATTTTGGCACTGCGCGGCTGCTCAAACAGAACGCTCTTCCCCTTGGCGGAGGTTCGCCGGCGTATATGTCTGCCGGAGCGATCAAAGCTCAGCCCCTGGATTTGCGCACAGATATGTGGGCTTTGGGTGTGACGCTTTTAGAGGCTCTGTGCGGTTACAACCTATTTCAGCGGGCGACGTTGAATGAGACCTATGCAGCTGTTTTGGCTACGACAGAACTAGATGTCGATACGCTAGTTCCGGAAATTTCAGTGGACCTTAAGCGCATTATTTCCCGGTGTTTGAGTAAGTCCCCGACATTGGGGTTCACCAGTACGCAAGAAATTGAAACGGAGATTGCAAATATTGGCACATAGTTTGCTGGTTATGTTTTACCGAAAATTGTAAAAGGAAAATGATATGACGGATAAGGATAAGGGCAAAGATGAAGTGAGTGCTCAGGATATTGAAAAGATTTTGGCTCATGCCTGGCTGCATGTTGGAATAGGTGCAGGGCGACCACTCGACGCAGAGTGTTATGAGTATGCGATCACTGCGTACAAAAAGAACGTAGTAGAAAAGGCGGCGATTCTCATTGATTTTCGCTGTCGCGACGCGCGGCTAACATACGAATGTGCGAGGATGGCTGGAGAAATTGCTGCGACTCGCTCGCGGGGTAGAAGGATTCAACTAAAAGCGTTCAAAGACGCGTGCGAACAACTTCCTCCTCTAGATCGTACTAAAGGTATGTTTTGCTCGGGCATTTAACAGCCGCTACAGAAACAATCGACTAAAGAGATTGGTTGTGTGCAATACGGCTGAATCGGCAGCATAAGAGCCTTTAACCTAAAAATCTCACTCACGCTGAGGCTACGCCAGTTCGTTAAGTATTTTGCGGGCTGAAAATCATCGCTACCACATTACTCGCTAACGACACGGGCCAAGCCTTCGTTGGTGGCGAGTTTTTTTTTGGTTCGCCCCCCGAAAGCGCCAAACCATGCTCCACACATTGCCGCCATTTGTCGGTAAATGACGCTGGCTTGGTTGTGAGGGTTTGCGGATCGGTCTGTGAGAGGTTTCTTTTTAGTCATGCAAGTTCTAAAAGACCTAATGCCGTATACTCTAGCTCGTTTTGGCTTTCTTCGATTATCCGATCCTAGGAACCTCTAAAGATTCCGCAGATATGGCTTTAGATGGGGTGGTTAAACCCATTGCCCAATTCCGCATCGCACCCACATAGGCAAAAAATATGACCACGCTACCTTCCACTTCGAATACATCTAAAAGTGAGCAACCACCAGTAGGATATCGCGTAGTGGAAATTTCCAGAGAGCCAGTTGAATTGTATAAAATTCTAAAATTTGAAGGTCTTGCTGAAAGCGGCGGTCATGCCAAGGCGGCAATTGCTGCAGGCGAGGTGCACGTTAACGGTAAGGTTGAATTGCAAAAGCGCAAAAAGATCGTTACCGGTGATACCATTGAGATTGCAGATGAGAAAATTTCTATTCAATTTGTAGCACCTGCCGAAACTGGCGAGGCCGACCTGTAAACATCGTTGACAGCCGCGCTTCTGGTCTAAAAGGTCTAAAAGCCCGAAACACGAAATACTTAACTAAAAGACAAACACGCGGTGAAGGCTTGGGCCTCTCTCACGCGCAACTGCTAAAAGGACTAACGCTACAGTGAAATCTAACGATTGCTTGCGACGAATTCGTTACATACTCGACCTTAACGACAAAAAAATGATTGGCATGTTTGCTGAGGCTGGCGTTGAAGTTACGCGAACTCAGACCAGTGCGTGGCTGAAGAAAGATGACGACCCTGACTATGAAGAATGCAGCGACGTTATGTTTGCGACTTTTTTGAATGGGCTGATTAATCAAAAGCGTGGTAAAAAAGATGGTCCTCAAATGCCGCCGGAAGAAAGCCTAAATAACAATGCGGTTTTTAGAAAACTCAAAATTGCTTTTAATCTGCAGGCTGAAGACATTTTGGCAACGCTTGCATTAGCCGATTTTTACATCAGCAAGCACGAGCTTTCTGCGTTCTTTCGGCGCTCGGATAGCCGTCATTATCGGGCATGCAAAGACCAGATTTTGCGTAACTTCTTGCATGGTATGCAGATAAAGATGCGTGGTGAAAGCCAGCCTAAAAGCGAAGAAGAAATTGCCGAAGATGCCAGCGTTGATTCTAAATCTCCTTGGAATCGCCCCAAGTAGTAAGATCATAATTTTTGGGTCCTAAGCCCCAAGGTCAGTTCTCAAGCTAAACCTCGGAAAATTACGCCGGGGTTGTCCTAGGTCTCCTCGCTGGCAAACTCATTAAGAAGCTGCCTGTCTTTAAAGCAAAGTTTTCAGGCTCTTGTGGTCTTCTAATTTCTTGCGTTTTCTCAGGATTGCCGTTGCAAGGAAAAAATCTTTTTTTCTCCTTTCAAGCGCTCCCGCGAACTTGTCAGTATTCAAAAGAGGGTTGGCGCGCAGTTTAAATTAATGACGACCATTACAAGTTGCTGCATAATCTAAGACTGTTTTTAAGGAGGATCGTTATGCGTGCAAGAAAAATCCTTTGGGGACTGCCTTTGCTGGGCTATTTGCTCTTCAGCTTTTGGTACACCAACACAGGTGGGCCGTTGTCCGCTGCTGAGGTCGAACATTATCTTGGTAAAATGCAAACGCTTGGCCGTAGCGACGAATCTCTGAATAGATTGCGCCTGTTTTTGCAATCGGATACCGGCAATCAATTTTTGATGGTCAATAATCTCGATATGAATGAAACGCCTGGTGATGTTGCTGGTGCGCAGCCGGGTGAATCAAGTGATCAGATAATGGACAGGTACATGGAGCATATGTATCCCGCGTTATTTGCTCGCGCCAGCCATCCCGTATTTTTTGGCAATGCGGTGCATACCTCGTTGGACGTAGTCGGTATCGAAAATGCTGAAGTCTGGGATCGCGCAGCGGTGGTTAGGTATCGCAGTCGGCGAGACCTGATGGACATCATCTCAAATCCAGCTTTTGTAGGGAAACACCACTACAAGCTTGCGGCTTTAACTAAAACGGTTGCTTATCCGATTGAAAGCCAACTATACCTTTCTGATCCGCGGTTTCTGTTGGCGTTAATGCTTTTGTGCCTAGTCGCCCTAAGCGACATTGTCTTTTTCGGCAGACGTCGACAACTGCGGTTGCCCTCAACGTACCGCAGCTGGTAGCGCCTAATCAATAGGCCTAACCCGTTAGCTTTTTACCTAGGAATTGTTAAAGGGTAAGTGCGCGTGGCTACTTACGGGGTTGTGTGTCTGCGGGCAATTTCAGTGAGCGTTGCTGGGGACGTTAGAGGTCGCCGCAAGATCCAATCCACAGTCCTATGGGCGCCTCAAATGCAGTAATTTTTTTGACCCAATTTTTCGTTCAAACGAGTTGGTGAACTTTGTTGGATCGTGACCAATGCATGATAGTATTTGACCGTTGCTTGCGGCAAAGTAAGATTTTTAGACGATAACAATCTTATGGTTTTTGGCATTTTGCGTTCTTTTCATTGTGGGTTTCTTCATTGAAGCACCAACACTAAATGAAAGTGCGAATGCACCGTGGGGCTTAGATTAGGGAGATAAGAGCATCTTATTCTGGATGTTCTTTAGAGTTATTCAATATAGGTAGGAGGGGTCGTAATAATGAGATACGAAACACCGGCGTCGGCGAAAGAAGCCGCCGGCTTGCTAAAGAAAGAGAAAGGCGCAGCTTTTCTTTTGGCGGGCGGAACAGATTTACTTGTTAAATTGAAAATGGGCATCGTCGAACCAGATCTAGTGGTAGATATCAAGCGCATCCCAAAAATTTCAGAAATTCAATCATCAACTAAAGGCTTCACCATCGGTGCAGCTGTATCTGGCGCAGAGCTGGGTGAACACGCTGGCTTGAAAAAAGCTTGGCCTGGTGTTGTTGAAGCTGCCAACCTTATTGGTTCAGATCAAATTCAAGGCAGAGCTACGCTACCAGGCAACTTGTGTAACGCATCTCCCGCCGCAGACAGCGTACCGGCGCTAATTGCTGCTGGTGCCAAGGCTGTAGTGGTTGGCCCACTTAAGAAGCGTACCGTTGCCGTAGAAAAAATCGTGATTGGTCCGGGTAAAACTTCACTGGCCAAAGGCGAGTTGATTGAAGCTATTACTTTGCCAAAGGCAGAGCCTCGTTCAGGAGACGCGTATTTGCGTTTCACACCAAGAACGGAAATGGACATTGCCGTTGTGGGTATAGCCATTAGTTTGAAGTTAGAACGTGGTGTCATTAAGAAGGCACGCGTTGTATTGGGTGCTGTTGCGCCCACGGCTATTGTTGTAGCAGCTGCCGCTAAAGCGATTGTAGGCAGCAAGTTAGACGACAAAACATTAGATAAGTTAGCTGCTGCTTGCAGCGCTGCTTGCAACCCTATTGATGACAAGCGCGGCACCATTGAGTACCGAGTGCGGGTTGCCGGAGTGTTGGCTAAGCGGGCTGCAAAAATAGCGTTTCAAAGAGCGGGAGGTTCACTGTGAGTAAATCCACATTAGTTTCAACAACTGTCAATGGCGATGCAGTGGAATTTGCGTGTCCGACAGATGAAAGCTTGATGACTGCGTTGCGTGACCGTGTAGGTCTTACTGGCGTTAAAGAAGGCTGTGGTACAGGCGACTGTGGCGCTTGTAGTATCTCACTAGATGGCCGATTGGTCTGCTCTTGCATCGTTCTTGGTGTAGAGGCTGAAGGGCGCACAATAGAAACCGTGGAAGGTCTTTCTCAGAACGGCGTATTACATCCGTTACAACAGAGTTTCATTGATCATGCAGCCTTGCAGTGTGGTATTTGTACGCCGGGATTTTTGATCGCAGCCAAGGCGCTGTTGGATCGTAATCCGAACCCAAATGAAAGCGAAATTCGTTATGCCCTAGCTGGCAATCTGTGTCGTTGTACTGGCTACGATAAAATCGTACGCGCAGTTCAGGCGACAGCAAAAGATATGCGCAAGAAAGGTCGCAGCTAGAGAAAATATTTAGGCTCAACGTAGGAAGAACAATGGCTCACGATAATAGTTATGTAGATAAAAAGTTTAATATTGTTGGAACACGTTTTAACCGTCCCGACGGTATTGATAAAGTAACGGGTAAGGCACGTTATGGCGCTGATGCAAGTGCACCGGGTCAGCTAGTAGGTAAAGTTTTACGCTCACCTCATGCCCACGCACAAATCCTTAAAATCAATACATCTAAAGCCGAAAAGCTCCAAGGTGTGAAGTCGGTCATCACCTTTGAAGATTTACCGGACCTAACCGGCGCTGATCAAGGTATGGCAGATATTCTGGAAAATTGTATGGCACGTGGTCGTGCTCTGTATGACGGCCATGCAGTAGCAGCCGTTGCCGCAATAGACGAACAAACCGCAGCGAAGGCGCTAAAACTGATTGAAGTGAAGTATAAAAAATTACCTCACGTTACTGACGTAGATGAGGCGATGTTGCCTACTGCGCCAGTTATTCATGACCGCATATTTACGCGTGGTGTAGAGCCTAAGCCGACTAAGCCATCGAATATCAGTAGTCGTACAGAGATGGGTAATGGCGATGTAGATGCAGGTTTTGCTGCAGCGGATGTCATTATTGAGCATAGTTTTAAGACCGAACAGACGCACCAAGGTTATATCGAGCCTCATGCATGCTTGGCATCGGTTAATCCAGACGGCACAGCCGAACTGTGGGTAACCACTCAAGGGCATTTCGTATTCCGTAATGTTTGTGCAGGTTTGCTCGGTTTAGATATTGCCAAACTCAAGGTGACATCCTCTGAGATCGGCGGTGGATTTGGCGGTAAAACTCACGTTTGGGTTGAACCTGTAGCCCTTGCTCTGTCTCGTAAAGCGAATCGACCAGTGAAAATGGTGATGTCTAGAGACGAAGTGTTTCGTGCAACTGGACCCACTTCTTCGACCTCAATTGATGTAAAACTTGGTGCGAAGAAAAATGGCGAAATTACTGCTGCAGTTGCAGAGTTGCGCTATCAAGGTGGTGCTTTCCCTGGCAATTGGGCAATGCTCGCTTGTATGACAGCGTTTGCTTGTTACGACATCAAGAACAATAAATCCATTGGTTGGGATGTGCTGGTAAACCGTCCTAAAGTTGCGGCTTATCGAGCACCTTCTGCGCCCATGGCTGCCTTCGCAGTAGAAAGCGCCATGGACATGCTTGCCAAAGAGCTACGCATGAAGGCGATAGATTTACGGCTGAAGAATGTTGCTCGTGAAGGCACATTGGCACCCTATGGACCTACCTATGGCCCCATTGGTATTGAAGATACCCTCAAGGCGGTAAAAGCTCACCCGCACATGCGCGCTAAGCTAAAACCCAATCAGGGTCGCGGAGTGGCTTGTGGTTTCTGGTTCAATATTGGTGGGCAAACATCGACTGATTTGAACATCGGCGTAGACGGCAC
>CAJJAQ010000146.1 GCA_905182095.1 uncultured Pseudomonadales bacterium
TATCGCGGGTACCCAACTCATCTAATAAGAACGTGACCAAGGCCTGCCGCACCGACAACGGCAAGCTCACGCTGAAAAACTTAGTTTCGTAATAACTGACTATTTGCTCTGGCGACGTTAACTTCGCAGTAATAACCTCAGCCACCAAATCCACTTTTGCTAGATCACGCTTAATAGGTTTCACGCGTTCTAGTGCCATCTGCCAACCGCGCATGCTGCCTAAACGAGTGTTAAAAGCCTCATCGCGATCCGCCAACGCATTAGATTGGGCCATTTCTCCGCCCATTTGGTTATCTGTCAACATGGCTGTGGGTCTCGTTGCCGCAGAAACATTCATACCCTCACGCAATCTGCTTTGTACGTTGGCAACTTCACGCACCAAAGGCGGAAAGCGATCTGGGGGGATAAAACCAATATCTGGAAACACCACATCAAGAACAAAGTTGCCACGTTCAAACAACAGCGATGGGGTAATCCAACTGCGTCCTTGAGACCATCCCGCTACGGTAGGTGGGTGCATAAGTCGCTGACCTAGGGCATCGGTAACCACATTAAAATCTGGCACACCGGGCACCTGGCTAAGGCCCAATTTTTTGTAAGTTGAAATAACCAACTCTACTGGGCTCTTTATATGTGCGCCTTGGCTTTGATAAAAATCATTAGATAGGAAAAGTATTCGCAAAAACTCGCCCACGTTAAATTGTTTATCGCGCAACAACTGCCCAAGTTGCTGGGTTGCAGCGACGCCGAGTTCGTCTTGAACAAAATAGCGATAAAGCTTACTCGCCAAAAACTCACTGGTAGCTTGCTGGGCAAGAATGCGGTCAATGACTTGAATACCGTCAAAATTACCTACTGCGCCCAAAAAACGTTTTTCTCCCGCGTCATGGTTTTGCGCATCCACGTAAAAATTTAGACCGCGCACAGACCAACCAGTAAAACTTCGCGCAGCCTCACGCACATCCTCTTCGCCGTACTCACCAACGCCCATGGTGAACAGCTCCATGATTTCACGAGCAAAATTTTCATTGGGTGAGTCCTTGGTATTAACCCCGGCATCAAGAAAAACCAACATAGCCGGATCTTGAGCAACGCCAATTAGTAGTTGGCGAAAATCGCCTAAACCAGCACTTTGGAAGAGCTGCAGTTGCTGCAGCATTTTTCGATAATCCCTGACCTTGTCTTCATTGCTGGCAAAGTGGCCATGCCAAAAGAGTGCCGTCTTTTCTTGCAAGGGATGTTTTGATGCAAGCATTCTATTTGCCCACCAATAAGCCACGCGGTCGGTTTCTAGCCGACTGGCGCGCAGCCAATAAAAGAACTTATTCACAACTGGTTGTAATGGCCGATTACCGCCGGCTTTAACAGCAACGCCTAGAGCGTGACCCTGCTTCTTTGCCAGCATAGTTGTGGCAGGCCTGCTGGCGGGAAACGGATCTAGCCCTTCCTCAAAAACCCCAGAGTGCTGGAAATTCTTGCCGAACTGGTTTTGGCTATCATTGGTCTGAGACTTAGGGACGCCATGCACAAAAGTGTTAACTGCCTCGGTTGGAGACATCGCAGAAAACACAGCCAACTCATCAACTGTGGCCCCAAACCCTGCCCTAGAGGCCAAGTGAGCTGCATGGGTAGCATTCCATCGCGCCGCTTCAATGGGCGACAAATCTAGCGGCGAAACGCCATGGGCTAGTGGCAACATTAATGTGGCGAACAGAGCACCCACTAGCCAAATTGACTTGCCTCTATTGGCTAGCACCAGCTCAGTCCAGTTGTTGTGGATATTCTCTATGTTCCAAAATAGGCATCTATAAATGCCCGTTCCAACTCTATTGATCAAATTCTCCCCCTGGCCCGGTTTACGTTGTAATCATCGGCATTAAACAATGCTCGCAACTGACGCCTATACTTGAACAGGCTTAATTTTCGGTCACCACATCCTCGGCAGGCAGCGCAGGCTGGCCCAGAATATGATCGGATATTTTTTCTGCCATCATAATGGTTGGTGCATTGGTATTGCCGCCAATCAATGTGGGCATGAGTGATGCATCAATGACCCGCAAACCCTGCATACCGTGTACTGCACCCTGCTCATCCACTACCGCCATATCATCTAAACCCATCTTACAAGTACCCACTGGGTGATAGAGAGTTTCACCGGTATCTCTTATCCATTGATCAACTTGGGCATCATCATCCACATTTACGTCAACAGATGGCTTTAATTGCCGCCCCCTATACTCATCGAATGCCTCCTGCATAAACACTCGGCGAGTTTCTCTGAAACCATTCCGAGTATCGATAAGGTCTTGTTCCACGGAAAAATAGTTGGGAAATATTGCAGGTGCAGATTGCGGGTCAGCGTCCTGCAAACCTATGCGACCTCTGCTTTGGGGTCGACAGCAGTAGACAATACTCGAAAAACCGTGGTCCTTGGGTACACCTTCCCGAGCGTGTACGTCATTCATCGCCGCAGAAACATAGTGAATTTGCATATCAGGAATGGCTTTATCTGGATGGGACTTAATAAACGCGCCACCAGCAGTTGGCGGGTGTGCCGCGTCGCCGGTACCAAAGGCCAAATACTTAATACCCGAAGTCAAACGATTCCATGCGTTGGCACTGCGGTGCAGGGTCACCGGTTGAGTACAAGCGAATTGACTGACCACGCCAATATGGTCCTGAAGGTTTTCGCCGACACCCGGCAGGTCATGAACAAGATCAATACCATGCTTGGCGACCTCGGCGTTCGGCCCAATGCCGCTGCGTAATAAAATTTGTGGTGAATTAAGTGCCCCTGCACTGAGGATGACTTCCTTTTGCGCCTCCAGGCGAACTTTTGTGTTTTT
>CAJJAQ010000147.1 GCA_905182095.1 uncultured Pseudomonadales bacterium
TTAAATGCAAACACAACAACAGTTCACTTGCATTAGTCAACGCAGCCGTGGTTAAAACAGAAAGCCGATAATTGGCGTAAGCCAAGTCATGCTTCACAGCAGTCTTGTGCTTGCCTATAAATGGCTAACTCTTAATTGATAGCCTAAGTTATCTAAGCAATAGCAAAACTAACTTTTTCGAAGCTACCTTAGCTTTTTCGGCGCCTAAACCGTTTAGGTAAAGGTACGGTACTGCCAAACAGGGCGTCATTTGCGGCGCGAGTTGTCAGGCTGTAAACCCCATTAACGACCTAAATAGATATAAGCGGCCTAGCAAGGTTTTGCCAATTTGCGCATTTGCCTACACCTCATACCCAGACATGACCCATTGACTCACAAGCGATAATCGCGAATAAATAGAGGTTCAATTTGCAGGAGTGGGAATATGATCGATTTTGAAGTACCAAAAGAAACTAAAGCAATTCGCGCCAAGGTAAGAGCCTTCGTGCAGAACGTCTGTTTACCCGCAGAGGAAATCTGTACCGCAGAGAATTTTGATGAAGTGCTTGTCGAGTTACGCCAAAAGGCTCGCGCTGAGGGTCTTTGGTGTCCATTCATACCTACCGAACACGGCGGTATGGGACTTAAGCCTCTAGCTAACGCATTGGTACAAATGGAATTGGGCGAAAGTCACTTGGGTGCCTTATCAATGAACACCCAAGGGCCAGATGACGCCACTATGCTTACTCTCCTAGAACACGGCACAGACTTTCAAAAAGAGAAATTCCTCAAGCCGCTGTTAAACGGTGAAAAACGTATTTGCTACTCAATGACAGAGAAAGCAGCAGGCGCTGATGCAACGGGCATGCAAACCACGGCGGTTTTGGAAGGCGACAACTGGGTACTGAACGGTGAGAAGTGGTTTAGCTCCTCAGCCTCGGTGGCAGACATTGCAGTCGTCATGGCCAAAACCGATCCAGATGCACCCCGCCACGAACAATACAGTACCTTTATTGTTGAATTACCCAATCCCGGTTATGAGATTTTGCGCAATATAGAAACTATGCAACCGCATACTGACTTAGGCCTGAAACTAGGTGGTTCCCACTCGGAAATCAAAATAGAAAATCTAGTGGTGCCGCGAGAAAACATTTTAGGCGGCCGTGGCCAAGGCTTTTCTATGGGTCAACATCGATTGGCTTATGGACGCCTACGCCACGGCATGCATAACGTCGCCATTGCCCAAAGGGCTCTAGATTTGGCCGCTGGTCACGTGGTCAGCCGCAATACCTTTGGTAAGCGGTTAGCAGACCGTCAAGGCGTACGTTGGATGCTGGCGGACTGCGCGGCAGAAATCTACAAAGCACGACTGATGCTGCTACACATTGCCTATAAAGCAGAGCGTGGCGAAGATTTACGTCAAGAAAACGGCATCGCTAAGGTTTTTTTAGCCCACATGGTGCATCAAGTAGTGGACACTGCTCTGCAGCTTCACGGTGCCTTGGGCTATAGCCATGATACACCGCTAGCGCGCTGGTATACCGGCATTCGCAGCCAGCGCCTGGTCGACGGTCCAGATGAAGTACACCGCTGGCGTACCGGTGCAAACGTCATTAAAGCGTTTGAGGAGCATGGTACGACTGCTTCGGCCTGTGGTGGAGAACTGCTATAGCAGGACAAAGGGCTTTCTAGGTCAAACTTAGGTATAAGTGAAAGGGTATCCAGTGAAGATACCCTTTGCTTTCTTTTCACCTCGCTTTTCACCTCGCCTCTCTCTTTGCTTTTCGCCCGTTCCCCAACCTTGATGTTGTTGTAGTTCCCTCTTCAACAATCTGTTTCTGGAAAATGTCCTCCGCACAGACAGTTTCTTCTTCTAAAACACTTAGCCAAGGCTGCAAACAGCCTAATAGTGTTAATCTGCACTGGCAATTTCTCGACAAATTTCCTAAATTCAATGTCTCAAGAAACTCTACCAAATTCCTAATAGGAGGCCCTGTGCCCACACCGACTAATACTGCAGCGTTTGAGGAAGAAGTGAGTGCATTCCTCAATGCAAACCTGACCCCAGACCTCGTAAAATCAGCATCTTTAGGCTTTGGTATTGCTCGAGAAGAAGGCACTCGCTGGCACAAGGCGCTTTTCGATAAAGGCTGGATCGCCCCAGATTGGCCCACCGAGTACGGCGGTTGCGATTGGTCTTTACGACAAAAGCATATATTTTCCCAAGCAACTGCTTTTGCAGGCGCCCCCATGGTTATGCCATTTGGTATTGGGATGGTGGGTCCAGTGATCTACACCTATGGCACTCAGGCACAAAAAGACCAACACCTGCCCAGCATATTAGATGGCAGTACTTGGTGGTGCCAAGGTTATTCGGAACCAGGTAGCGGTTCTGACCTTGCCTCACTAAAAACTTCGGCGGTCCGCGATGGCGACGATTACATAGTTAATGGACAAAAGATCTGGACCACAAATGCGCATAAAGCAGATTGGATTTTTGCCTTGGTGCGGACCAAAACAGAGGGCAAACCACAACAAGGGATTAGCTTTCTACTCATCGACATGAGTACACCGGGTTTGGAAGTAAAACCCATCGTTTCGATTGATGGCATGCACCACCTCAACGAAGTGTATTTCACCGATGTCCGAGTACCGGTAAGCAACCGAGTCGGAGAAGAAAATTCTGGGTGGACCTATGCGAAATTTCTCCTCGGTCACGAAAGAACGGGTATTGCTGGGGTCGCCGCGTCTAAGCGAAAAGTCAGCGCCATCAAAGAAGTAGCCGCCGTAGAGCATGATAACAATGGCAAAAAATTAGCTGACTCTCACGAATTCATGAGCACGCTCAATGAAATCGAAGTAAGACTGAACTCATTAGAGGCTGTAGAAGCTAGAGTGATTGCTAACATGGAAGCTACAGGCGCGCCCGGCGACGCAGCCTCCATGCTGAAAATTATCGGCAGCGAAATTCAGCAGGCGTTACAAGAACTCACAGTAGAAGCTGTGGCTTACTACGCCCTACCCTTTGATGTCGCCTTAATCAGAGGTGAAATCAACGAGCCCTCAATTGGCCCCAAATACGCGGAAAGCGCGGTATCGGACATGAACTTCGGACGCGCAGCCTCAATTTACGGTGGCTCCAATGAGATTCAACGCGGCGTAATCGCCAAAGGCGTTTTAGGCCTCTAACTCTGCAAGGGTTAAAAGCTCAAAAAGCCGTCCATTGAGTCGGCTTTTGAGTTTAGCTGCCGCAAACAAGCCAACTGCTCTGCCAGCATCTACAACGCTATACGCAAATGGGTTTGTGCTCGTGCAACTCGCTAATATGCACAACAGAAAGTAATCTCGCAAACCAATGCGCCGTAGCCTGCGGCTCTGTGTCATTTTACAAATCATTTCATAGAGCGCTACGGGGAAATTTAACAGTAATGTCACAAATTGAGTATTTAATGCTAAAAGCTGGTCGAGAGAAAAATTTCGCAGCGCATAAATTAATGTAAGAACAATGGTTAGGAAACAACAATGCCAACTTCAATACTGATTGTAGAAGATGAGCAAGAGATCCGAGAATTGCTTGTGTTTACTCTACTGCGCGACGGTTACGAAGTAGTAGAGGCCGAAACTGCCGAGATAGCTCTTGAAAAAATCGATAGCCGACTTCCTGATTTAATCTTAGTCGACTGGATGCTGCCGGGAATGGATGGTGTTGAGCTGGCCAAACGGCTGCGCAGAGATGAACTTACTGCTGAACTACCCATCGTTATGCTTACCGCTCGTGGCGAGGAAGGAGATAAACTGCTGAGTTTTGCCGGCGGAATTGATGACTACATCACCAAACCGTTCTCGCCCAGAGAACTCCTGGCGCGGTTAAAAGCCCTGCTGCGCAGAAGTGGCCGACCCAAAAACAACCTTATCCAAGCCAGTGGTATTTGCCTTGATTTAAACAGCTACCGGATAACAATTAATGATCAAGAAATCCAAATCAGCCCTACAGAATATAAATTGTTGGAAGTACTTATGCGTAACCCAAATCGCGCATTTGAACGCAGCCAATTGCTAGATAGAGTCTGGGGGCGAAAGGTTTATGTGGAAGAGCGCACTGTAGACGTGCACATGTTGCGACTACGCAAAATTCTTAAACCATATGGCTTAGACGCGACGCTGCAAACTGTTCGCGGCATAGGTTATAGATTTACGTCCATCACCTAAAAGTCACACGCCTATCACCCTGTTACGCTTACCCTGCGAGCAAATCAAACTACCCAAAAATAAAGGCCCTAGAAAAGGTCCAGCGCCGCCTATTCGTTTAATATTTTAGGCTAGCACCTGCTTCATTTGCTTGGGCATTACTAAAAATTTTCGATGTTTGCTCAACTCGAACTGGCTTATGCGATTGCGCAATAGTGTTGCGCTTTATTTTACTCGACGAAGTGCGCGGATTGTACTGCACTTGAATAACCTGTTTACCGTGTTCGGCCAAATAGGATTCCACCGCAACATTATGCGCGTTGCTGCCCCAATCTTCGCCCACAACGAAAATATCTATATCCAGTTCTTTGCAGCCAGAAACGTATTCAAGTTCGTGATACGGCCGCACAATGTCAACACAGCGCAACGCTTTGAGCATTTCTTGTCGTTGATCAAGGGGAATAACTGGTACGTTAGGCTTATACGAATTCACCACTCGATCTGAAGCCACACCCACCGCCACCACATCACCCAAAGTGCTGCAGAATTCCAGCAATGCTAGGTGCCCAACATGCAATAAATCAAAAGTTCCTACCGTGTAAACGATCATCCTGTTAACTGACTCCTAGGCTTATGAGGTTGCGACGATTTGTTTGGGTTACTTGCATTATCTGTTAGACCAAATGGCTTAGATAAAATGCGGTTATTGCTAGTGTGTACAGTGCAAGAATGTAGACATTACGCGGATTACTAGACAATTTTGGTGTTCTAATTTGAGCAACATTTAGTCCCGCCAACAAAACCCCGCATATATATAGCGCTATCGAAAATTGGCCTTTACTAAAAAAACCTTCAAATAGAAATACAAATACAAGAATCAGATTGTTGTTGTCTAAAGCCAGCCCTGTGTATTGGGACTTATCAGAAAGGCCAAATGTACTAAAATAGCTTAGCCGTATGGCGCTTGCGGCAAGCATCAAAAAAGCACAAAGAAGAAACGCGGGGTTGAAATCACCGTAACTCATTACCAGCACTGCAGGCGCCACACCATAACTAACGATATCAATCACCAGATCAAGCTGCCCGCCAAAAACTCGCTCATTGCCAGAGCGGCCATGCATCCTTCGAGCAATCAAACCGTCGGCCCAATCAAATGCAACAGCCCAAACCATGCCTATCATCGCCCCGTGGAAAATACCCAAAATACTAAAATATATAGATAGAAGCGTGCAGGCCAAACCCGCCAAAGAACAAAGGTTGGGAAGATCTTTCACAAAAGACAAAATAGTCGGAGGCTTTATTGGAAGCTCAGCTTTATCAATGGTCATAAACATCCAAGTTAGTTGATCTCGATAATTAGCATATCGAGTAGAACAATAATTTGGTCTCCGTACGAGAGACGACAAAAATTTCGAGAAAGCGTAAAGAGCGCGTTAACAAAATAAAAAGTGCGCGGACAGAAAGCGTCCGAAGACGTAAAGAAAAGTCAGTTACTGCGTTATTCGAACAAAGTTATGTTCTGAGGTCTGAAAAAGCAGGCTCTAGAAGAGCGCTACTAAAACGGCGACAGTGAGGCTACGAAAAATTTGCAAAAGAGCTGCATATTTTGAGAAGCCGGGAACAGCGGAAGGCTACCACGTCCACGACGGCTCGTCGCGATATATAAAAAGTTTCGAGATATATCGCTTAAAAGAAACAGTTAGCGCTGCTCCATTGGCCTTAGGTGAGGCGAGTGGGGGTTATCGCAGAGTCTATGCAAGAGCATAGGTGAGATTGCCCCTCCCACCATAGCCATTCTTTACAGCGCAACGACAAACGGGGAAATAAAGCGCTTTGCTCAAGCAAGACGTTAGTGATTCCACCATGCTCGGTCAGAAAATGACCGCAGGTCCATTTCGTGTGTCCATACGGATCTGTGCTGTTGATGAATATGATAATAGGAATCAGCAATGCGTTCTGGCAGCATCAACCCATCATGCTCCATACCTCTTGTTTCTCTGAGTTCTTGAAATTTTTCCGCTCCAAGCATTTTACCCAGGGTGTCAGGTGCATCCACCGCACCATCAATTACGATATGTGCAACATGGATGCCTTTGGGCGCAAACTCAGCATTTAACGACTGGCAGAGCATGCGCCTACCACCCATTGCTGCTGCATGAGAATGTTGACCCGCGTTGCCACGCACAGCCGAAGTAGCGGAAGTCACAAGAATCGTGCCGCGCCCTCTTTCCTCCATCAATGGTGCCACACTGGAAGCCATTCGGAATAGAGCAAAAGTTGCCATACGCCAGCCAATCTCGAACGCCTTATAGCTTGTGTTAGCTAAAGAGCGATCACCAATTTGCGCACCAAGGTTAAACACCACCGCATCTATTGGTCCTATATTGGCTTCTACATCGGCAATCCGCTCCTCGATACAATCAGGCTCTACAGCGTTAAGTAGATAGCCCGTCGCAGAACCGCCGTCAGCTTCAATCTGCGCCACCATCTTTTTTAAGCCATCTTCATCGCTACGCCGACAAAGAACTGTGTGATATCCCTCTTTTGCAAAGCGCTTTGCTACATTGCCACCAATCCCGGCGCCGGCACCTATCACTAAACAAACTGGCTTAATCAAATTCCTTCTCCTAACCTAATAATGAAAATTTACAACTTACGGCCAATTTGACCCAACAACAAAAAATCGCCGAACCGGGCGTGCTGCCTACAAACACTAGAGCAAATTTGACGGCCTTTTTCTACCTTAGAAAACTGCTTAGACCTTGTTAAGCTCTGGGTTATAAACATGAGTCCAAAAAACCATACAGCACCAGACAAGGCCGCAAAAATGAAATACACACACTCTGAATATCTAATCAGCCCTGAAGAACTAGCGAAAATACTTGGCAATGATGGCGTTAAGGTTTTTGATACTAGCGTTCTCTTACACCAAGTAGATGGTGCGCATAAGGCCGAGTCTGGCATTAATACCTATCTAGAGGAGCATATTCAAGGCGCAGGATTTATAGACCTTATTTCCGATTGGTCCGACACGCAATCTGCGCTTAATCATACTCTGCCAGCACTGGACACTCTGACCGCTGCCATTGGGGCAAGCGGTATCAGTAACGAGGATGAAGTCATTTTGTATTCGTCTGGACACCTTATGTGGGCTACTCGGGCGTGGTGGTGCCTACATTATGCTGGTCATAACAATATCAAAGTCTTGAACGGCAATATTCGAGCTTGGAAGAACGCTGGCTTGCCTTGCGAATCAGGGCGTCATGAATTTGCTAGAACCACGTTTATTGGGACACCAAACACCAAAATCTTTGCAAACACCCAAGCAGTTGAAGACGGCTTAACTCAAAACACTTGCACAATTAACGCTCTGACCACGCCACTCTACGAAGGCACCGGTGACTTCTTTTACAAACGACGGGGGCATATCCCGGGCAGTCTCTCGTTACCTTTCTCTGATGTGCTCGATAACGAGTTTTTCCTTCAGCCTGACGCGCTTACGAAAGCTTTGGAAAGCCAAGGCATGTTGAGTGCCGAAAACGTCATTGTTTATTGTGGCGGCGGAATTGCCGCAACACTGGACGCTTTCGCATGCAAATTACTTGGTCACGACAAGGTTAGCGTTTACGATGGCTCAATGTCTGAGTGGGTGCTTTCAGAGCAACGCGCACTGACCTTGGGAGCTAACCCCTAGCGTTGCAAGAGCAGCTTTTGCTAGGGCCTTTGATCGAGTAAAGGCCACTAATGCTTAACCAAGACCTTACATTTCTCGGCTTTTGAGCCAAAAATACTTCATATTCAGGAGAAGTTTCAATGCAAAGTTTCGCCCAAAAAGTTGCCGTCATCACCGGAGCCGGTTCTGGCATGGGACGCTACTTAGCTCTCCTCATTGCGAGGGCAGGTGGCGACGTGGTGATCTGTGATGTTAACGAAGAGTCGCTCGCAGAAACCAAGGCCCTCTTGCACAAATATAATGTGGCTGTGTCTAGTCATATTTTAGATGTGGCAGACAAAGATGCCATCAAAGCCCTGCCAGAAAAAGTCATCGCCAGTCATGGCAAGGTTGATCTTGTTTTCAACAACGCTGGGGTAACCTTTGACTCAAGCTTTGAAAACCTCGAGGAGGAACAATGGGATTCAGTCATGGACATAAACCTTCACGGTGTAGTGAATATGACCCGAGCCTTCATGCCCTACTTAAAAGACCGACCTGAAGCGGCCATCGTCAATACTTCTTCCATTTTTGGCATGGTAGCAGTGGCCAAGCAAAGTGTTTATCACGCAACCAAATTTGCTGTACGCGGTTTTACCGAAAGCCTCGCAAAGGAGCTTAAAGGCTCCTCAATCCAAGTCCACTGCGTGCACCCAGGTCATATAGGAACTAATATTCTTGCTACTGCCAAGTTCCACGAAGATGATGTGAAAGGCCCTGGCGCGGCATTAGGCTTAGGCCCTAAAACTCGCGAAGAAATGGGCGACGCTTTCAAGAAACATGGCATGCACCCCAGTCGTGCAGCAGAGATTATTTTGCAAGGAGTGAAGAAGAAGAAGAGCCGAATATTTGTCGGATTGGATGCCAAGTTGATAGACCTATCACAGCGCCTAATGCCTACTCACTATGAAAAGATTTGGCCCTTGTTCATGCTGCCCTTATTTCTTTTTCGGAATAAAAAGGCCCTAAAGGACGAAGAGTAACCAATAGAGGCGGCCAAAAACCAACTCCAAACTGTGGCGCTGACGCCACAGCGCCGCTCCCCGCCCGCAAGAAAGAAAGAAAGAAAGAAAGAAAAAAAGAAAAAAAGACAAAGCGACAAAAGGCAAATTCAACTTTATCCGCTAACCCCATTCAGGTAGCTTTAAGAAAAAGCATTCCTTGGAGGGGAACCATGTCAGCAACTATCAATATCAGCTACGAGTACGTACCACGCTTCAAATCCGGCGACCCAGAAGGCGTCAACTACCTTGAAGAACACGGTTATGTGGTCATTGCCAACGCCCTAACTGCCGAGCAAAGCACAGAAGCTTTGAACCTGTTATGGGACTACTTGGAGGGTCTGGACACTGGCATTGATAGAAACAGTCGCGACACTTGGGACAACGATCGTTGGCCTACGGCGGTACACGGAGGCATTTTGCCCGGTCATGGCATAGGCCACAGTGCGGCCCAGTGGTACATCCGAGACATTCCGGCTGTAAAAGATGCTTTTGCAGCGGTGTGGGACGACGACGAATTGTTGGTCAGTTTTGATGGCGTGGCGCTATGGCGTCCGTGGACCTACAACGAAAATTGGAAAACTAATAGAGGCCCAAGCTGGATGCATATTGATCAGCATCCCATTGGACGTCCCGGCAAGCATTGTGTTCAAGGGTTAGTCAATCTATTGCCCTCTTCCCCGGCAACTGGTGGCAATGTAATGATCCCCGGTAGCCATAAGCGTTTTGCACATTTAGCAGAAGATTATCCCGAGCGACTCAGTCGCATCCACCCCAAAATTGATCACTTTAGATTCCCCAAGGACGACCCGTTGCTAGCAGACGCTGAGCCAATTATTTGCCATATGGAAGCTGGCGATATGATGCTCTGGGACTCTAGAACCATTCACTGCAGCAGCCCTGGCATAGAAACTCCCACAGATGACCAACAACTGTTTCGAGCGGCAAGCCTTATTTGCATGATGCCTAAAGCTAAATCTAATGCTGACGTGATTGCCAAGAGAAAAGCGGCGGTTAACACCCTCACCTCCACTACCAATTGGAGTGATCGATTCATTAATGCCGACGAATTCCCTGATGTGATGTCAGCGGAAAAGAACAAGTACAAGCTGCCTCCGGTGCCAACACTCAATGCTAACCAGCGGAGAATGGTGGGATGGGAGGAATAACAACTTTTCCTTAACAGCCTTAACAAGAAGTAAAGTCAGCACAAGTTAAGCCGCAAAATACAAACAGCTTCAATGCTGTGAAAGATTTTTCGATTAACCACAAAATGCCGGCTTTACCGACCAGAGAGGAACAGCACTTAACCGCTGTATATAGACAAACCATCAACAGAAAGATTCACTGCAACTGCAACTGCAACGACAGTGGCCCAAATGAGTCC
>CAJJAQ010000148.1 GCA_905182095.1 uncultured Pseudomonadales bacterium
TTGGGGATTTGCGCAACCACACCAATAGACCCAATAACCGCGAAAGGCGCAGCCAAAATTCTATTCGCCACAGCTGCCATTAAGTAACCACCACTGGCCGCAACTCGGTCGACTATGGCGGTGAGAGGAATGCCTTTATTGCGAATGCGCATCATCTGGGACGCCGCCAAACCATAGCTGTGGACCATGCCGCCAGGGCTTTCTAAGCAGACGACGACCTCATCACCGGGACCAGCCATAGTCAGCACTGCGCTGATCTCAACACTTAAAAAATCCACCCCAGATGCCGCGGTGTCGCCGTCAAAGTGAATAACAAAGGTGCGGTCTTTTTGGCCTTCCAATTTAGACACCACTTGGCTTGCTTCAGATGCACTTACAGCCGCTACAGTTGTGTCAATATCAGTTTCAGTAACAGTGGCCTTTTTCTGATCGGGCTTTTGTTTGGCAGCTAACTTAGAAGCTTTTGCGGCTTTTTTGGCGTCAGCTTTTTCACTCTTCGACTCAGACTTATGCTGGCGTTTGGCTTCATCTGCTGTAAGCAAATGATTCTCCATGGTGAATCGCAGTTCACGTACTCGATCATTGAGTTTGCGAATGACCAATTGGCCCTGATCGCCTCCTTGGTGACGGCCTGAAAGACCCACCAAAGATGACATAATGATCAAAAATGCGATGACTAAGGTCACCACTTGTCCTAGGAACATTAGATATTCAAAAAGAAAGTCCATATAGCTTTTGTCTGACTCAAGAAGGTTGGGTACTTTATCTATTGCGCAGTCTTAGCGCCAGCATAGCGTTGCAGCCACAGAAAGAATCTACAAACCCAGACGGCTAAACTGCTGTGTTTGCATAAGTTATTTTTGCTGCGACGGGCCGAATAACTTGACCTTTGCCTCAACTTTCGCCAACTTTGCCCCCCGTTGAAAAAGAGCAGTGTTTTAGGAGGCGATTTTCCTAACTGCTCGAAATTTGGAACATGGCCGAAGTAGCATGCGTAGTTTTCTTGAAAATCAATTTTCTAGCGAGAAGTCTGGTGAACTAGATGCGCGCGTGCGCATGCAATGGGCTGATGGTCAGATATGTTTTCAGATACAAAACGGTGCTATCTCTTTCGCCAAAGATGACGACCCTGAACTCATTATCTACTTTAAAGACAGTGACGATGCCATGAGTTTAATCAGCGGGCAAAGAGATCCGGTGAGTGCCTTTATGCATGGAAATCTTAGAGCAAACGGCCATTTAATCTGGGTTTTTCAGACCATGGCCGCCCTGAGTGGCAAAATCGATGCCACTACAACCTAGCCCAACTGATCCAAAAACTCTTGAATTAACCAGCCTGAAATAGCCGTCTTCGGCGGAATTTGTGGCAGCGTATCTTTTCTATACCACTGAGCATCCGCTATCTCATCAGGCTGACAAACAATATCACCGCCCACATATTTAGCGTGAAAACCCAGCATTAGAGAATTTGGGAAAGGCCAGCTTTGTGAGCCAAAATACTGCAAATCTCCCACTTCTAACCCAACCTCTTCCATAACCTCGCGGTGTACGGTTTGTTCAATAGACTCGCCTGCTTCTACGAACCCAGCCAAAGTACTGTACATACCTTGAGGCCATGCAGCATTTCTGGCTAACAGCATTTCATCACCCTTAGTAACGAGCACAATGATGCTCGGCGACAAACGCGGATAAGCAATAAACCGGCAAGCACCGCACTGCATGGCTCTATCCGCACCATGTATCTTCATGGGTTCGCCGCAACGCCCACAAAACTGATTGGTCTGATGCCAATCTACCACCTGCTTAGCTCTACCGGCTAAATAGAATATAGATTGTGAAGCGCGCCCCAGAAGCCCACGCAAAGCCAATTTTGCAAAACCCTCAGGCACCGCCCCTTTAACGGATAAGGCAAAACAGGGACGCTTGGCAAAATGACCGAGAAAATGTTTACTTTGAGTTTCGACGTCGAACCAGCGGAAGTCATCGGCGGTAATCGGTTCAGGAACACCCTGCACGCTTTTGCATATTATCTCGCCACCCATAAATGCAAAATACCAAGCTTCACCGGAATCATCTCCCTCTGCCATAATGTGATTTGCTGAAAACTCATCCGGACTATTTGGCCACATAGAACTGCCCCACCCCTAAAATTCTAAAAGAAAATAACATAGCACAAATTGATCATTCACCGAGTGCCTAAACATGAAGAGCGCGAACCATAAGTTCACCTACAAGCAAAATCACTCATGAATCCGTTTGCAAAGCGCTTTGAAATCGGCTTTGGCTTTATCACAGACCCGGCACAAATTCGCCGAATTTTAATGCATAAAATCGTCTATTTTTCGCCCCTTAACAGTTGCCCGAGAACACCTCTCACGCTATCTTTAGCGGCTGTATTTAGAAGCACTTGGCAGTCACATATTAGCGGACACTAAACTGCGCCTAATGCAAAATTAGATCGTTGACAATAAAAAGCGACACCGATAGGTAGACTCAATGCCCTCGGATAAAGGCGCAAAGGAGTGTTATGAAAGGGTTATCCCTCAGTTCGTTTTCCCAGAATTTTCTGGGTCAAGCACCAGAATGGTACAAGTTGACCATCGTTGGTTTTTTGATCTTTAACCCACTACTGCTGCTGGTCACAGGCAACCCATATTTGGCAGGTTGGGCGTTGGTGTTAGAATTTATTTTCACCCTTGCCATGGCGCTGAAGTGCTACCCGCTACAGCCAGGTGGGCTACTCGCCTTAGAAGGCATATTGATGGGTTTAACCAATCCCACGACGGTTTATCATGAAGGAGAAATGGCCTTCCCAGTGATACTTTTACTGGTATTCATGGTCGCTGGTA
>CAJJAQ010000149.1 GCA_905182095.1 uncultured Pseudomonadales bacterium
GCTAACAAATCTTTTGTAGGGACTATTGCCGAATGTCTAATTGATGAAGGCAAGCTTGTCGAGCATGGCCCTGTTACAGCCCTAATACCGGAGCTGGCTGGGTCTGCTTGGGCTAATGCCACAGTACGCCAGGTAATGGATATGCAAATTAACATGGCATTCCATGAAGATTATACGGATCCAAAATCCGCAATATGGCGCTTTCTTAGAGCAATGGGCATGGCGCCGCATAAAAGCGGCACAACGCCAGAGTCTATTGCTGATGTGTTACCCAGCATACAATCCGGCGGTACCCACGGCGAAGTTTTCGCTTATAGAGAACCAAATATATTTGTTCTTGGCTGGTTGGTCAGGCGCGCAGGCAATCAGGATTTGGCAACCCAAGTGTCTGAAAAAATTTGGCAAAACATAGGTGCTGAGAGTGATGGTTACTACATGCTTGACGACGCTGGCAGCGAAACAACTTGCAGCACCACGTTACGCGATTTGCTTAGATTCGGTGAACTCATGCGCCTACAAGGTAAGGTGGGTGACAAACAAGTAATACCCAAACAGGCAATTGAGAGCATTTTTGCTGGCGGAGATTTAGTCAAATTTGCGCGTGGCCAAACGCTTAATCAAAAAGCACCTACCTTAAAGAATTGGTCCTACCGCTCCCAATGGTGGATTCGTCACTTGCAGGATCGCATTTGTCCAGTGGCTAGAGGCGCTCACGGCCAAGTACTTTACATAGATCCAGCAAACGAATTGGTCATTGCCCGATTTGGCTCAAACAAACAATCACCCTCTTCAGCTTTAGATCACATTATGTGGCCAATGGTTGATCTGATCACCGAGCGAGTTTTGGCGAATAAAGGTTAACGCTCGCTGTGAGCGAGCGCTGTTATCCGAACTTCTAGCACTGGCCTTTTAAACGCAAAAAATAGACGAAAAAAATAAACGAAAAAAACGCGACCTTCTCACCTCTCCAATTGACATTATCCGATCTAAAAGAGGCGTAAGACCCTGCGCAAATCCACTACATCTTTAGGCAACAATGCGCACAGGCATACTTTCATAGCCGTTGATAAAGTTAGACTCTACCCGCACCACTTCACCGACAATCTCTATGCGCTGCCAACGGGTCATAATTTCTTGCCACAGCACACGCATCTGCATCTCCGCTAAACGCATACCCAAACAGCGATGCACGCCAAAACCGAAGGAAATATTATTGCGCGCATTGGTCCGGGTAATGTCAATGCTGTCGGCATTTTCAAACATGCGCTCATCGCGGTTGCCCGAGTAATACCACATCACAATCTTGTCGCCCTTCTTGACTGCCTGCTCGCCGATATGGGTGTCGTTTAACACTGTACGGCGCATATGTGAAAGTGGCGTTTGCCAGCGAATGATCTCAGAGATGGCATTGTTCAGCAGGTCTGGATTTTCTCGCAGCTTGGCAAATTGCTTTGGAAATTGGTGGAACGCGTTTACGCTGGCGCTCATGGTATTGCGCGTGGTGTCGTTGCCGCCAACGATCAGCAGCAGCAAATTACCCAAGAAATTTGAGTCCGGCTGATCTGCCTTAGCCGCATCTTGGGCCAGCATGGTGACTAGATCAAAAGCTGGCGGACCATCTTTGCGCTCTTCCTTCAAGCGCTTAAAGTAGAGCAAACACTCCATTAACTCCGCAACTCGCTCTTCGGCACTGGCAACAATCTTGGAACCCGGCTCAGCGGTTGTCACATCTGACCAGCGGGTGAGCTTGCTCCGATCTTCAAAGGGGAAGTCGAACAAAGTGGCCAGCATCATCGTCGTCAACTCAATAGATACCGTTTCTACCCAGTCAAAAGTTTCGCCTACGGGCAAGGTGTCGAGCAGCTTCGTGGTACGTTCCCGGATCAAGCTCTCAAAATTCATCAAACTGCCGGGGGCGACAATCTTACTCACCGCTTTGCGTTGGGAACTGTGATCTGGCGCATCCATAGTGATGAAACTTTTGACAAAAAAATCGCTGTTTACATCGCCGACAATGGCATCGTCGATTTGTACGCCACCGAATATGGCGTCGGAGGAAAAGTTCACGTGATCTTGGTCCGTGGCTTTAATATCAGCGTAACGGCTAACCGACCAATAAGGACCGTAAGGGCTATCGCTACAGTAGTGTACCGGTTGTTCAGCGCGCATCTTGGCAAAGTAAGGAAGAATCCGCTCTTCGCCAAATAGCTTAGGGTCAGCCGAGTGCAGGTTACTTAGATCTAATTCAACACCTGACTGCTTTTGGTCCATGCTCATTGACTCGCTCATGCTCACTCCTCCCAAAGTAAATATGCCCCGACACTACCAGCCACTACATTTGATGTCGAGAAAGGACAAATTTGCTACTTACACTGTGCTGATCCAAAAACGTTGATAAGCCGACAGGCGCTGCAGCTGCTATATATTTGTAACGCCTCTTTATGCAGCTAAATACCGCTGTTCGAGAATCAATTTAGAACAAGCGCCAACTGATTAGAAAAATACCACGCAGTGGTATAGTTTGCGCACCCTTACCTCCACACGGACTATTTGAATGATCACAAGACAGGTCAACATCTTCTTTAGCGGCAGCAAATACCGCCTTAAAAGCGCCCTTCTTTGTCTGCTCATACTACTGTCTGGTGGCCTTAATGCGGCGGATCCCACAAACCCCTATCTCATTGGCCGCGGCATCGCTGACGTTACAGGGCCAAGTTACGGCATTCAGATGTGGGGCTTTGGTCGCGCCGATCAATTAACGGAAGGCCTGCATATTCGCCAGCGCTCTCGAGCTTTTGTTATTGTTCAGGCTGACGACCCCACTAAACGACTAGTATTCGTCAGCGCCGACATAGGCAGCGTAGAGCACCATATAACATTGAGCGTTATCGACAAGCTACAGTTGCGGTACGGCGACACCTATAGCATCGACAATGTCATTCTCAGCGCCACCCACACCCACGCAGGCCCCGGTGGCTACTGGCATTCGCGCTCGGACACCGGCTTAGATGGCGGCTTTTACCCAGAACACTTCAACGTCATTGTTGAAGGCATTACTGCGTCCATTGTCAGCGCTCATGAAGACCTACAGCCCGGCAACATTTTGCTTGGCAAAAGTCGCGTAGCTGATGCCGGGGCTAACCGCTCGGTGACGGCCTATCGAGAAAATCCACAAGAGGAACGCGATCTTTATAGAGAAAATACGCCTACTGAAATGACCCTGCTGAAATTTGTAGACGACTCAGGGGAAATTGCCATGCTCAATTGGTATGCACTGCACCCCACCGCCATGAACTTCTACAACCCACTCATTTCTGGTGACCACAAAGGCTATGCTTCATTAAAAATGGAGCAATTACGCGGCAGCAATTACAGCGACAAAAATGATTTTGTTGCGGCCTTCGCCCAAGCAGATCCGGGTGACGTTACGCCAAATACAAACCTGAATAATACGGGGCCGGGAGAGACAGATGTTGAAACGACCCAAATCATGGGCCAGCGCCAACTAGAAACCGCACTGCAAATATTTGCCAATGCTAACGATGCGCTCACCGGCCCAATTGAAACACGTCAATTATACGTCAACCTTGCCAACTATGAAGTGGAAGACAATTATACGCACACAGGCACACAAACAACCTGCCCCTCTGCTTACGGTTATGCTTTTGCCGGCGGATCCACCGAAGATGGCGGCGGACATTTCTTGTTTAGCGAGGGCATGACAGAGCAAAGTGTTATTTTGGACTTTCTAATTGGCTTGCTAACCGGTGCGCCGAAATGGACAGAGTCAGTAAGAGAATGCCAAACACCCAAACCCATTTTGTTTGAAACAGGCACTGGAGATCCGTCCCTGCAGTCACAAATCCGTTCAGTAACCGTGGCCCGTATCGGCCAACTGGTTATATTGGCCCTGCCTACTGAGGTTACCACCATGGCGGGACGACGTTTACGCGCAGCAGTCATGAGCGAGCTTGGCGACTGGGCCAAACATATTGTTCTAGCGGGCTATGCCAACGGCTACGCCGGCTACGTGACCACCCCTGAAGAATATCTGATTCAACACTACGAGGGTGGACACACCTTGCATGGCCGCTGGACACTGCCTGCCTATGAACAAATTGCTAGCCAGTTGGCCCGCAGTCTAAATGCTGGCACAACGGTTGCCTCGGCTACGCCTTATGATGATTGGCGCGGCAAGTCTGGGCAGAGCCGCCTATTTAGTGGCGCAATGAGTCCACCGCCTATTGGGGCGAACTATGGCGATGCGCTTGTAGTTGGCAGTGAGGACAGAGATAAAAGGACTGAGTATCAAAGAGGTGAGATTGTCCAAGCAGAGTTCTGGTCAAGTAACCCCACCGCCAACTATGTAACCGGCAACAATTACCTACGGGTTGAACAGAAAACATCAGCGGGATGGCAGACTCTGGTGACCGACGGTGACTGGAACACAACTGTACGCTGGCGCAGCAAGGGTGAGTCTTTGGTCGCCACTCTGACCTGGCAAATACCCACAAATATTGCAGCAGGCGAATACCGGTTTATGCACTTGGGGTTAGATCCAAAGGGCTTTGAATTTAGCGGCATTTCCGGTGCTATCCTAGTGAAATAGCACACGCCCAGGGTATGAGTTCGGCTGCAAGTGCGTAACGGGTGGCCGAACCATTGCCCATGGCCAACCCATCAGTTGACCTGGCAACGCTTTTTTCAAAACATAAAAAGGTAGAGCGCAGAACCGCCAGAGCGCGAGACATCTCGCGCCTTGCGGATCATTGCCACCTTAGAAGACCTTAGAGAACCTCAGAACGCCTCAGAACGCCTCAGCGTGCCGACTGTAATTTAACCTGCTTAAGCGGCGACATTGCTGCTGGCACAGCTGCTGATTTGCAATTTGCGGAAACTGATTTGGTCACGCCAAAGAACTTTGATTTAGTCCCCGAACAGCGCGATTCTCGGCGCTCGCTATCCAATGAATCGGGACGTGCCAGCTGGGATACCGGTGCTTCTAACCCTAACGAAAAATCTAAATACACAAAATTACCGTTGGC
>CAJJAQ010000150.1 GCA_905182095.1 uncultured Pseudomonadales bacterium
CCCGACATCCTGCTCCCAAAGCAGGCGCGCTACCAGACTGCGCTATACCCCGATTAACCGTGTTAACAACACTGCGGTTCGGAGCGCATCATACTGATCAAAAAAATAGTGGTCAAACTACTTCGACGCTTTTTCACTGATATTAGCTCCCTGAGACCCTAATCCTGCATTAACTGGCCCAACTTAGAGAAAAACTTGGCTTGAAAGTTAGTGAAAGGTCTATCTGAGTAGTAAACTGTCGTTTTAGGAGAACACATGACCGCGCAGATACTCGATGGCAACGCGTTAGCCAAATCTATACGCAGTGATCTGAAAGCTGATATCGAACAATGGCGCGAACAAGGTTTTCGTATACCTGGCCTTGCGGTAATCTTAATCGGTAACGACCCAGCTTCGGAAGTCTACGTCAACGGTAAGCGCCGCGACTGTGAAGAAGTAGGATTACACTCCGAAGCACAGCGCCTGCCTGTAACTATTACCCAAGCAGAGTTAGAAGATCGCATTGCGGTGTTAAACGAAGACCCAAAAATTGACGGCATTTTGGTGCAAACCCCCTTACCCGCTCACTTGGATGAAGATCGAATCATCGATGCCATTCTTCCACATAAAGATGTCGACGGCTTTCACGCCTACAACATAGGTCGCCTTGCTCTACGCAGACCGACCCTACGCAGCTGTACGCCAAAGGGCATTATGCGCATGCTCACCCACATTAACGCCCCTTTTAAAGACCTTACAGCCACTATTATCGGTGCTTCCAACCACGTTGGTCGACCCATGGGATTAGAGTTACTGCTGGCTGGAAGCACTGTTACTACGGCGCACAAATTCAGCAAAAATACGCCAGAGATTGTTCGACAATCAGACTTAGTCATCAGCGCCGTTGGCAAACCCGGCCTGGTGCCAGCTGATTGGATTAAACCAGGCGCCATCGTCATCGATGTGGGCATCACAAGAGGCGCCAACAACAAGCTCTATGGCGACATTCAATTTGATACCGCCAAAGAAGTCGCAAGCTGGATCACCCCAGTACCCGGCGGTGTCGGGCCAATGACCAGGGTGGCCCTTTTGCAGAACACCATGCAAGCTGCGGCCAAAAATCTTGGCATAGATTGGGTAAACGAATAATGCAGCGGATTTTTCTGTCGGATTTACATTTAGATGATCCAAAGGGCAGCGTTTTCGGCGGCTTCGCTGCATGCCTAAAAACTGAATCTAAACGGGTAGATGAGATTTATATCCTTGGTGACCTGGTTGAAATGTGGATTGGCGACGACGACGACAGCCCTATCGCCATAGCCCTCTCCAAACTATTGCAAGCCACCGCAAAGCACTGCCCCATTTTTCTCATGCACGGCAACCGCGACTTTCTCTTCGCTTCTGAGTTCGCCAGCAAAACTGGCGTTACCCTGATAAACGACCCATCAACCCTTGACGACAGCATCTTGCTATCCCATGGAGATGCGTTATGTACGGACGATAACGAGTATCAAGAGATGCGCAAAATTTTGCGTGGAGAAGCTTGGCAAAGCGAAACATTAAGTAAGTCGTTGGCAGAAAGGCAGGTATTTGGCAAAGGTTTGCGAGCAGCAAGTATTGCCAACAATGCGAACAAGGCCTCGGCCATAATGGACGTCAACAGCACAGCCGTCACAGCACTCGTTGGCAAGCACATCAAAACTTTCATACATGGGCATACTCACAGGCCCGGAGTGCATCAGGTTGAACAAAGAGTTTCAGATAGAATTGTTTTAGGCGACTGGGGGCCCTGCGGATGGCTATGCCGTCAAATTGACGACAACTTCACCTTAGAATGTTTTAACTTGGCACACCGCTATGAAACCTAAACTGATCGTCCGCACCGGTAATCATTTCTCGATCCAACTCTAGAAAAGCCTCTATTCGTTGATCAATATCTACGCGCTTGCCGGTACGATCATTGACCGCGCGGGCCAAGGATAAATAATCTTGGAAGTGTCTGGCCTCGGAGTTAAGCAAGGTCTTGTAAAGATTGCCCATCGCTTCAGGCACAACGCCAATTAGGCTGGCAAAGCGCTCACAAGATCGCGCCTCCACCACGGCACCACAAACTAGCTGGTCTATTAACCTAAGGGGTTCTTGCTTACTAATCTGACCATGCAAACCTTGGGCATATCTTGCTGACGTCATTTGTCCGTAGGCAACGCCCTGACTTTCCATCAGGTCTAAAACCTGCTCGAAGTGACGCAATTCCTCCCTAGCTAACTTAGACATTTTATGCAAAACGTCGCCGTGATCAACATAGCGGTAAATCATACTTAGCGCTGTGCTGGCGGCTTTTTTTTCGCAGTTCGCATGATCAATTAGTAATTCAGGCAAATGGTCTGGGGCCGCATCAAGCCACGCCTGGGGCGTTGGGGTACGGATAAAGGCCTTAACCCGAGCCACTGCCTTCTCTGCGGTTATATTCATAACGGCACCTTAAAACTACGTTCGTAATGAGCTTTCGAACGACTATACGTTTCCGCGTCCAAAGCTTGCAACGCTGTGAGCGTATCACTCTGACCATTAGGATTAGGGTTAGGTGAAACCGGTGCTACAAAGCCTTCAGCCATCGCCATACCGGCCTCGATCAAATTTTTATTATCACGAACCATTGATCGCAACAACTGGTAACGCTGCTCGTTTGCCTCGAGGTCGTTTAAACTGGCAGCCTTACAGGCGGCCAAATATTGCGACGCGTCGATATGCACTAACAATTGATCCAACACTTCGTCACGTAAACTGGTCAGGCGATTCCAGATCAGTCCTTGCTGATCTTTGTCATAGCCATTCCATTGAACTACTTCGTGTGAGAAACGCTTGCACCCTCTGCAGACTAAGTCACCGTAAGTTGTTGAACAAATACCTACACAAGGTGTTCTGTTTTTCAGTTGCACTGCCTATTGATCCTGAAATTATTTGTCGCGGAATTATAAATAACATTGCTATCCATAATTTGTCTTTATCGTCTTCTTTATTTTGACTTTATTTAACTCGACCTCACCAGACCAGCGCTCACAGAGAACTTTTACCAAGTGCTTTCGACCAGTGCTTACGACAAGTGCTTACGACAAGCACTTTGATCAGCGCTTATCAAAGCGCTCTAGTAGCATTTTACTCACCCAACCCGCCAGCAAATCGCCAACAGCGATTAAGCGTGGTTATGCAAATCTAATACGTTGGTGTGAGATGAAAAATCCAGCTCTTGTTGATTCTTAGTTACATCGTTGCGCGCAGCTGATATTCGCCGCAGATAGTCTTCGCCTACATCGCCGGTGATGTATTTGCCATCAAAGGCAGAGCATTCGAAGTCATCGACATGTGGATTGCCTTCATGGGTACTGGCTTTAAGGTCTTCAATGGTTTGATACATCAACCAATCGGCGCCTATTTCACGTGCCACTTCTTCATCAGTACGCTCATGGGCAACAAACTCCTCCCTTGCGGGCATATCTATACCGTAAACGTTTTGATACCTCAGCGCTGGTGCTGCAGATGCCATATATACGTTGCGCGCGCCAGCCTCTCGAGCTAACTGGATGATTTTTTTAATTGTGGTTCCGCGGACGATTGAATCATCCACCAATAAAACATTCTTACCTTTAAACTCGAGCTCCACGGGATTCAACTTTTGCCGCACCGAATCTCGACGCTCTTTTTGGCCCGCCATAATAAAAGTACGTCCAATATAACGGTTCTTTACAAAGCCTTCTCGGTACTTAGTATTTAGCTCATGGGCTAATGGCAAGGCTGCTGTTCGACCGGTATCCGGAATAGGTATGACCACATCAATGTCATGATCGTTTTGCGAATATCGGGTCAAAATTCTCTTGGCTAGGTGTTCGCCCATACGCAGACGACTTTTGTAGACTGAAATATTGTCAA
>CAJJAQ010000151.1 GCA_905182095.1 uncultured Pseudomonadales bacterium
GAGCATTGGTCACTCGGGTGTTAAAAGACAGCCCAGCGCAAAAGGGTGGCGTGCTGGATGAGGACATTATTCTTGAATTCAATGGTGATGAAATTTCCCGCGCCAGTGAGTTACCGCACTTTGTGGGTCGTGCGCCTGTTGGTGAGGCATCTAAAGTCCTCGTTATGCGCAATGGCAAAAAAGTTAAGCTTGCGGTAACCATTGGAGAGTTGCCTGAAAACCCGCAGTTGCAAAGGCTGGGGCGAAGTTCGAGTTCTCAAGAGAACACTTTTGGTTTAACTGTGGGTGCCATTTCGCCTCAACTAACCCGCGAGCTAGGGATTGATGCAGGGGTTGAAGTATTCGCTGTAGCGGACATTGCGGAGGAGGCAGGGTTCGCTGTGGGTGACATTATTCTACGTATGCGCGGCCAGAAGATTGATAGCGTAGAAGACTTTAAGAAAGTCGCTGCCGCCATAAAGCCAGGGCAAGTGGTTCCGATTAAAGTTCAACGCCAGCAGCGGTCCTTGTACTTGGCGCTAAAAGTGCCAACCGGCTAGAGGGTTGTGCAAGAGCTTTGGCTCAATGTTGCCCTAGTTAAGCCAGTTAATTGGTCTTTAGTGAGGGCAACTGCATTATGTTGCGGTGGTTTGCCTTTTTGCCTTTTTGCCTATTACCTATTGGCTATTGGCTTATTTGGCTAAAAAGTTCTTTCGCACCGTGTATTCATTTACGTAAATAGATTATCTAGGTAGGTTGGCAGACTCTATGCTTATAGCGCTCATATCAATCACTTTAGTCAGTTCGGGTATTTGCCATTATTTGGCAAAAAGAAAGTGCCGCAACAAGCCTTTCTGGATATTTTTAGGTGCCTTATTAGGTCCATTCGCGGTGCTGGCACTATTACTTGTGCCCAGCAGAACCTAAAACCTGCCGGTATTGGTAAAAACATCATATTAGTGGCCCAAAACAGCTCAATACTCAAAGGTTCGCTTCTTCGGCACCCGCCGATAGGCTAAACTGGTGCCCCCTTTTCATAGTTAGATCCTAGTGCCAAATATTCATCGTATCCGGAATTTTTCAATTATTGCCCATATTGACCACGGCAAGTCCACCTTGGCGGATAGGTTCATCCAACGCTGCGGGGGGTTGAGTGATCGTGAAATGGAAAATCAGGTTTTAGACTCCATGGATCTGGAGCGCGAGCGCGGCATCACCATTAAAGCTCAGTGCGTAAATCTGCAATATACCCATTCCAATGGTGAGGTCTATCAGCTGAATTTTATTGATACGCCAGGCCACGTGGACTTTAGTTATGAGGTTTCTAGATCTTTGGCAGCTTGTGAGGGCGCACTGCTGGTAGTGGATGCGGCTCAGGGCGTAGAAGCTCAGTCCGTTGCTAATTGCTATACCGCCATTGAGCAGGGTCTGGAAGTGTTACCTGTGCTGAATAAAATTGATTTACCCCAAGCCGAACCAGCAAGAGTTGCCTCTGAAATTGAAGAGATAATTGGCCTCGACGTATCAGACATTATTGAAGTCAGCGCAAAAACTGGCGTTGGTGTAGATGCATTGTTGGACTTTTTGGTTGATAAAGTGCCACCGCCAGAGGGCGATGAAAATGCCGACCTACAGGCTCTGATAATAGACTCTTGGTTCGATAACTATCTGGGCATTGTGTCCCTTGTGCGGGTTGTTCAAGGCACCCTTAACAAAGGCGACAAAATTTTTGTCAAAACTACTAAGAAAACCCATACCGTTGACCAAATAGGGCGCTTTACGCCCAAACGAAACCCGGGCAAATCTTTGCATGCCGGTGAAGTCGGTTATGTGGTTGCCGGGATAAAAGAGATAACGGGCGCGCCAGTAGGCGACACCTTGGTCTCCGCCAAAGCCCCTGATGTGCCACAGTTGCCAGGTTTCGCCAAGGTCAAACCGCAAGTTTATGCCGGTTTGTTCCCAGTCAACGGTGAAGACTTTGAAGCATTTCGAGACGCGTTAGAAAAGTTAGTACTCAACGACGCCTCGTTATTCTACGAGCCTGAATCTTCCGATGCGTTAGGTTTTGGTTTTCGCTGTGGTTTCCTCGGCATGCTGCATATGGAAATTGTGCAGGAGCGTTTAGAGCGTGAATATAATCTAGATCTTATTACTTCTGCGCCAACCGTAGTTTACGAAGTGGAACTTAACGATGGCAGCGTTAAACAAATTGATAATCCTTCTAGGCTGCCAACCAATTTCAAGCAAATGCGCGAACCCATTGCTGAGGTAAACATTCTTTTGCCCCAGGAATACGTGGGCAATGTAATGACCTTGTGTGTCGAGCGCAGAGGTGTGCAAAAAAGCATGAACTTCTCCCAAGGTCAGGTTTCCATGGAATGGGAGATGCCTCTCAACGAAGTGGTTATGGATTTCTTCGATCGACTGAAGTCGGTGAGCAGAGGTTTTGCATCTTTGGACTATAGTTTTATTCGTTTTGAAGAAGCTAATTTGACCAAACTAGAAATTTTGATTAACGGCGAGAAAGTCGACGCATTGGCAAGTATTGTGCATCGCGATCAAGCGCAAAGCCGTGGTCGAGGGTTGGCGGAAAAGATGAAAGAGCTTATTCCTCGACAGATGTTTGACGTTGCTCTGCAGGCAGCTATTGGCGGTCAGATTGTTGCTCGTCAGACCGTAAAAGCATTACGCAAAAATGTCACAGCCAAGTGTTATGGCGGTGATATTACGCGAAAAAAGAAGCTGTTAGAGAAGCAGAAAGAAGGTAAAAAACGGATGAAGCAGTTGGGTTCTGTAGAGATACCTCAAGAAGCGTTTCTTGCAGCGCTTAGGGTTGAGCGTTAGCAGCATGGTCAATATGCTATTTGTGCAGGGTCTTGTAGTGATTCGTGAAGAGGGCATTGCGCGTGGATATTGATCTACCTTTTTATCTGTTTTGGGCAGTAGTTGTCTGTGGTCTTATTTGGCTGATTGATACGCTATTTTTTAAAGCTGCACGAGTTGCGGCGAACCCAGATGGCGACCCGGAAGAAAACGAGCCCCTCATCGTAGAATATGCGCGATCATTTTTTCCTGTGCTGTTGTTGGTTCTTATTTTGCGAGGCTTCATTGCCGAGCCTTACCAAATTCCATCAGAGTCTATGGTGCCGACCCTAGAAGTAGGCGATTTTATTCTGGTGAATAAATATGCCTATGGTCTGCGTCTGCCAGTTTTTGGCACAAAAGTAGTGTCTATCGGTGAGCCACAGCGTGGTGAGGTAATGGTGTTTATTCCCCCTCACGATCCTCGATATTTTATCAAACGGGTGATTGGTATACCCGGCGATCAAGTGCGCTACGCAAACAAAAAACTGACCATTAATGGCGAGGAATTATCCTACGAATTTGTGCGCAGTTTTACAGATCGCCGGCTTGGCATTGGTGCGTCGGAATTTGTCGAAGAGATCAGCGGGATAAAGCATAAGATGCATAAAACCCGAGCCTTTGCCCGACCCCAACAATGGACAGTGGGTCCTGGCGAATATTTGATGATGGGCGACAATCGCGATCATTCTGCAGATTCTCGTTCCTGGGGTATGGCCACTGAAGAGAATATTGTGGGTAAAGCCGTTGCCATTTGGGCACACAAACCGCCAGGCTTGAATTGGCCTACTTTTGCGCGTAATCGCTGGTTTGCTACCGCTGATGATGAATAACACCCTGCCAGTTTCATTGTGCTGGCCACGAGCAGCTACCCCCGCTTGGATCAACCCGGTGATACCAAATGTCTGAGTTAACATCTGGGTCTAGCGAGAATTTGCAGGTTTTGCAGTCTAAGTTGGGCTATACCTTTAGCCGTATTGATTTGCTTAAACTTGCGCTAACCCATAAGAGTTTCTCTAAAACCAATAATGAGCGGTTAGAATTCGTCGGCGATGCTGTCTTAGGTTATTTGGTTGGCAGTCGACTTTTTTTGCTCTACCCGGAAGTTCAGGAAGATGCTCTTTCTTTGATGCGTGCGAAATTAGTGCGCGGCAAAATGTTGGCAGAAGTTGCCAGAGGCTTGGACCTCTCTAGCTGTTTGCGTTTGGGTTCCGGTGAGTTAAAAACTGGCGGGAGCGAGCGTGCGTCAATCCTTGCAGATGCCTTGGAGGCCATAGTAGGCGCGGTCCACGAAGATGGTGGCATTGGGCCGTGTTCGGACCTAGTGGACCTTCTATTTACCGACTTAATGCAGGGCTTAGAGGCGGAGGTGTTGAAAGACCCGAAGACTCGTCTGCAAGAACATTTACAAGCTCAAGGGTTAGATTTACCTACCTATGAAGTGGTGGATATCTGCGGTGCAGATCATCAACGTCAGTTTACAGTAAGCTGTGCAGTACCGATGATGGGTTTACAGTGCACGTCACAAGCCTTATCCAGACGCGCCGCAGAAAAAGCGGCAGCTAGCGAAGTACTCATTCTGATTGCAGAAAAAATGCAGATTGCAGAGTCCGTTGGACCTGATGCTGCGCCAATAAACGATACTAATAAAAGTTCAAAATAGGGGACAGTTTTTGTCTGAACAACAACCAAAATGTGGTTATGTGGCGCTGATAGGCCGACCTAACGTGGGTAAATCAACGTTGCTGAACCATGTCCTCGGGCAGAAGATCAGTATCACGTCGCGCAAACCTCAGACCACAAGGCGCAACCTAATAGGCGTAGATACCGTGGATGCTAACCAAGCCATTTACGTAGATACCCCTGGCATTCACCAGCAAACTGAACGCGAATTGAACCGCTATATGGTCAGTAATGCCACATCTGCGTTGTCTGACGTTGATCTGTTGGTGGTGCTTATTGAGGCGGGTAAGATTCAAGACGGCGACCATCACGTACTGAAGCTGTTAGCCAAGCACGATGTGCCAAAGTTTGCGGTAATCTCCAAGGTGGATTTGGTCAAAGATAAGACCGCGTTGTTGCCACAGATGCAAACACTACATGCAATGGGCTTGTTTGACGAAATAGTGCCTATCAGTGCCCTAAGGCAGGATGGTGTGGACAGTTTTAGACAACATGTGTTTCAGCGCTTGCCAATGGGTAAGCACTTTTTTGATGACGATCAAGTTACAGATCAGCCAGAGCGCTTTTTAGTTGCGGAAATTGTTCGAGAAAAACTTATGCGTCAGTTGGGCGATGAAATTCCTCATAGCGCCACTGTAGTCATTGAAAGCTTTAAGCAGAACGAGAAAATCACAGAGATTCATGCGGATATTTACGTTGAGCGCGATGGGCAAAAACGTATTGTGATTGGTAAAGCCGGCGCCCGTATGAAGTTAATTGGGCAGGAAGCACGCAAAGATATTGAGCATTTACTGGATCATAAAGTGATGCTCCACCTCTGGGTGAAAGTGCGAAAAGGTTGGACTAATAACGTTGGGCAGATGAAAAATTTAGGCTACGACTAATGTTAGCCGCAAAAACCTTTCAGCAGACAATAATTTAGCTTTGCCTAGTGGCTGCCTCTAATCTCTTGCAAGAACCCGCTTTGGTACTGCACGTAAGACCCTATAGAGAAAGCAGTTCTATTGTGCAATTTCTCACTCGCGGCCAAGGGCGTGTCGTGGGAGTTATGAAAGGCTTGAAGCGTGACAACCCCAAGCGCGTTGCGCTGCAGGCGTTTTCTTTCGGTAGCGTTGCTTTTATTCCGCGTGAAGGCTTAGTCACCGTTCGAGACTTCGATCTTAGCCACTTTATAGCGTTGAAGGGTGATGGCCTTTATGCAGGGTTTTATATTCTAGAACTGCTTAGTCGATTGGTTCCTGAGCGACAAAGCGAACCGTTGATATTCAGTGCCGCATTGAAAGTGCTTGAATCTCTTGAAGAGGGTGATGAGCTAGAACCCAGTTTACGTAATTTTGAAATGGACCTTTTGCATCACCTTGGTTTTGGCTTGGATTTTCGTCGTGTGGCGGCGGGGTCAATTGATACGGCCAAGGCCATCGAACCTCTGAACTTATACAGTTACCGACCCAACGAAGGTTTTGTTTTGGTGCCCGGTGAGTATGCTGGAGAAAGTAGTCTGCCCAGAGATCTGGGCCAATTGCTCTGGGGCCAAGAAATTTTGGCCATTGCTGCCAGAGATTTTAATGATCTTGCCGTACGTCGTGCGGCAAAAAAATTGCTGCGTGATGCGTTGGCACCAATACTGGGTGACCGACCGTTGACCAGTCGAATGATGTACCCCAATAGTAGGATGGTAGTAGATGGCCAAGAGCCCAACCGAAGTTGAATTAGATGTCGTGAGTTTGTCCGGAGAGGGACTCGGTGGCGCCACATTAAATGAACGTCCGATCTGGATTCGTAATGCTTTGCCTGGCGAGCGAGTGATTGCTCGTATTCTGAAGCGTAAAGGTGGCAATAGGTTCGCTGACGGTCGATTGACAGATGTGACTGAATCCAAAGTTGCTGCCAATAAAGATCGTGTGCCTTCGGCATGCGAGTACTTCCCTAGGTGTGGCGGGTGTGCGCTGCATCATATGAGCGCTGAGGCCCAGCTTTTGCATAAGCAAAATAATTTGCTCGTGGAACTAAAGCGTGTCGAGGTAGAACCGGGTCAATGGCGTCAGCCTAGTGCTTTAGTGAGAAGTGGCTACCGACGAAAAGCGCGTATGGGTGTGCGTGTAGTGGGCGAAAATGTATTGGTAGGGTTTCGTGAATCCTTCAGCAATCGCGTCGCTCGTATTGATCACTGCCTAACCTTGACCAAAGAATTGTCAGCACTTTTACCAGATTTGAAATCCACCATTGGCGCAATGTCTGAACCCCATACAGTGCCGCAATTGGAAGTTGCTCAGGGTGACAATAGTATTGCGATTTTAGTTCGCCACTTGCAGCCCTTGACGACAAATGACCGCGAGCTCTGGCGACATTTTGAAAACAATCATCCAGTGCAAGTGCTGTTACAAAGCAAAGGTTACGACACTTTGGCGCGTCTAAATGAGGGTGACAAAGTTGTCCCGCTAGATTATAAAATTCCTGAGTACGGCTTAAGCCTGCAGTTTTATCCTCACCAATTCACTCAGGTGAATGCCTTAATGAATAGAGAGTTAGTGCGTACTGCATTGGCCTACCTTGGCGATATTACCGACCAGGTTGTGGCAGATATGTTTTGTGGTATTGGCAATTTCACCTTGCCTTTGGCTCGTGCAGGTGCTCGAGTTGTGGGTATTGAAGGCAGTCAAGACGCGGTAATTATGGGCCAGCACAATGCTCAGCGTAATGGTGTAGCAACCCATTGTCATTTTGCTGATGAAGACCTCTACTCTGCGACAGCTACTGCTGAGGCAGACGCCAGCATGTTGGCGACGTTGCGTCATTTCGGCAGTTTTCCCCAAGCATTGATACTGGATCCACCGCGCAGCGGTGCGGGTCCTAACTTAGAGTCTTGGGTAAGTTCGCCAGAGCTTGAGCAGATTGTTTATGTGTCATGTAATCCGGTAACTTTTGCTGATGATGCTAAGCGCCTCAGCGATAACGGCTTTGTGCTGCGAGAAGTGGGTATTTATGACATGTTTCCCAATACGTCCCATGTGGAGACCATTGGCCATTTTGTGCGAGGCAGTTAAATTGGTAGGCAAACAACATATTTTACTGAGTATTGACGCAGCGGGGGTGACTCGTGGTTAGTGTCAGAAAAACTTTACCTGAACTGGCTGATGGCAGCGTAGATTTAGCCGCGTGGAGCGATCTGTTAGTTGCAGAGCGTCCGCACCTAGAGCGAGATGAAATACTCCAAACCTGTCTTTGGCTAGATGATGTAGCTGCTGAATCTCTTCCGCAAGGTTTGGAGCTGGCCGAGATGGTGGCTCAGCTTCGCTTAGATCAAGCCTCAGTGCTGGCGTCGATTTGTTATCACGCTTGGCGTAAGTTGCTGGTTAACGAGTCTGATTTAATTCGTCGTGTCGGACCTGAAGTTGGCGAATTGACGCTAAATGTGGGCGCCATGGCAACCAGTAGTCTATTGCAAATTTCCGCACCGAAAATGATGGAAAAAGAGCACCGCAGCCAAGTCGACAATGTGCGAAAAATGCTCATCTCCTTGGTTAACGATGTCCGAGTTGCGGTGATTAAACTTGCTGAGCGGGTACTGGTTTTGCGCCACGCGAAAGCTTACGAGCCGGCAAGACGAACTCGTATTGCTGAAGAAGCTGCTGCGATTTTCGCCCCCCTTGCTGATCGTTTAGGCATGTGGCAGTTAAAGTGGGAGTTAGAAGATTTATCTTTGCGCTATCTGCGTGAGGACATTTACTTAGGTATTGCCAAGCAATTGAGTAACAAGCGCCAAGAGCGTGAGAGTCAGATTCAAGAACTCGCGGTTCAATTTAGCGAATTGTTGGCGGGGCATGGTCTCCGCACCGAGGTTCGGGGTAGGGCAAAAAATATTTTCAGCATCTGGCGCAAGATGCAAAAAAAGAGCATTTCCATCGATCAAGTTTATGACGTTCGGGCAATAAGAATTATTGTTGATTCATTGGCCGACTGTTATGCGGTGCTGGGTATTATTCACACCCACTGGCAGCATATTCCCAGTGAGTTTGACGACTATATAGCCGCGCCCAAAGAGAACGGTTATCAAAGTATTCATACGGCTATAGCCGCTGATGATGGCCTGGTGCTTGAGGTGCAAATTCGTACGCGAACGATGCACGAAGACGCCGAGTTAGGAGTTTGTGCGCACTGGGCCTATAAGTCCGGTGAGAGGCAGTCGGCATCAGATGATGAGAGTTTTTCCGCCAAAATGGATTGGTTACGGCAGGTTCTAGAATGGCATGAAGATCTTGGCGACACGGAAGATTTAGTCTCGCTGTTAAGGCAACGGATCAGCGAAGAACGTATTTTTGTGTCCACACCAAAAGGCCATGTTTTAGATCTCTCAGCCGGCGCAACGGTGTTAGATTTTGCCTATCGAGTGCATACAGACCTTGGTCATAGTTGTATTGGTGGCGTTGTAAACGGTATGGACGTGCCCCTATACACTGAGCTGAAGACAGGGCAACAAGTTCGAGTTCTTCGCGATGAAAGTGGGGAAGCAAATTTCGGACCTTACAGAGAATGGTTAGAACCCAGTCTGGGCTTTGTCCGTACCCACCGTGCAAAGGCCAAAATTGTTACCCAATATCGTTCTAAGCCGGCGAATTTGGATCCAGCCATTGGCTTGAAATTCATTCAATCTTTGGTTGCCAGTATTGGTCTTGATGCTTGGTCAGATACGCAGCTTGAAGCGCTTAGTGAGAGTGCTGAGTATGCCGACGTAAATCTTATGCTGGGATCTGTAAGCAGCGGAGAGCAAAGTCATATTTCTTTGCTGGCAGAGTTCTTGGAAAATCAAGCTGCGGTGGAAAAAGCGCAAATTTTAACTACGGCACCAAAAGGTTTAATTGCTGATTTTCCTCGGCGCATGGGGGTTAGTGTTAACGCATTAAATCGACACGGCTTGCTCAGCGACATCACCCAACTTGTAACGTCCATGGATCTACAGATTTTGGCAGCATCCGGGGAAGTGATGGAATCTGTAAGCCAAGCGCAGATTACCTTAGAAGTGGAATTACAGGATTGGCGACAATACTTTCAATTGGTCAGTCGGGTTGGTTATTTACAAGGCGTTGAATCAGTGGTGCGCAAAGTGTTGGCCAGCGATGCGAACTAAAAAACTCCTTTAAAATGGGTCGTTAGGGCCTGTTGTGCGGGTGGCAGTGGCAGAGTACCTTTTCCGCGCTAGAGTGCCCGTGGCGGGGTGCCTCGTCGGTGCAAAGTTGCCTGCTCGCGAACAACGGCTTTTTTGCATCGAAAAATCAGGTAGAGTATCGCCCTCAATTTGTGCAATACAGTGGCTGTTTGGAGACAGAGAGAATGAAGATAATTTTGTTGGGACCACCTGGCGCAGGAAAAGGCACCCAAGCGCAGTTTATTAAAGAACAGCTGAGTATTCCGCAGATCTCCACTGGAGATATGTTACGCGCCGCAGTGAGCTCCGGCAGCGAGTTGGGTAACCGGGTTAAGGCAGTAATGGATTCCGGTGGCTTGGTCTCGGACGAAATTATTATAGCCTTAGTCAAAGAACGCATTTTGGAGGCTGATTGCGCCGATGG
>CAJJAQ010000152.1 GCA_905182095.1 uncultured Pseudomonadales bacterium
TAGACTCGCACATACACGGCACTTTTTTTTGCAATTACACGCCTGCGCAACTTAACAACAACAACTTACGCCCCAAACATCCCAGACGCTTGCTTAACATCTCACTCAGACTGAGTACTAGGCCTCATCTGTTCAACCATTGCCCCAGCTGCTGCAACTGGCATTAACAGCGGCTAACAGAGCCCCCATCTCTTTAACAGCCTCTTCAACAACTTCTTCAATGGCCTCTTCAATGGCATCTACAATGGCCTTTTGATCGCCGCATAAATATAAACCGCTGTACCTTTGTCTATGGCGCTGTCTATGGCGCTGTCTCTAACGCTCGATAGCTGCTTAGATAAGCGGCGCCATCTTGTCGATCAGCTTTGCCAGCTCTGGCTTGTGCTGGCGAATTTCATCAGCGCTGAGGCCGTGAAGCTCGTGGGGGAATACCAACCACTCGTCAGTTTCATGCAGATAATAATCCGGCGGGCCATCTGTTTTGTTATTTTTTGGTTTGTAGTACGGGGTCGCTACACGAATCTCGGGGGTATTCTTCTTACAGGCCGATGTAAGGTCGTCGATGGCCTGCTGAATGGACAAGCCGGTGTCGTGTACGTCATCCACTATCAGTAGCGAGTCCTCGGACTCGAGCTGGCGAATGATATAACTGAGACCATGCACCTTCACTTTTTTGCTGCGCTCGCCTATGCCGGTATAAGAAGAGGTGCGAATGGCAATATGATCTGACTCAATGCCTAGGACATCTAAAAATTCCTGCACAGCAATGCCTATAGGTGCGCCACCGCGCCATACACCAACAATATAGTTGGGGCGATAGCCGCTTTCGAAAACTTGCCAGGCCAGACTAAACGAGTCTTCGAGCAGCTGTTGGGCTTGAATGTAATGCTTTTCCATGGGTTATAAATCCAGTTTTGAATCTTGCAACAATCGGCAATATTAGCTTAATCCGTGGACTGCTAATATATGCCTCGATTAAGAATAAGAGTACGTCAGGGTGAAGGCTCGGGCACCCAGACAATAAAAAACCCGGACATTTTAACGTCCGGGTTTTTTTGCTTAAAGCCTGAGTTTTATAGCCAGTGGCCTCAAGCCAATGTCTTAAAACCAATCATTTGGCTTTAAAAATCCATAGAGAAACGTGCCATCAACTGCCGTGGGCCAATTAGCTCATCGCCAGTTGCGCCAACACCAAATACGTCGGTAAAGCGTGCATTAATGCCGTCTTCATCAGTCAGGTTCTTAGCGATCAGCTCAACGCGCCAGTCTTTGCCTTCTGGACGGAAGCCAACCACTAGGTCGAATACGTCATAGCTGGGCACAATGTCGGTCACGGCATTGTTGAAAATACGGTGCTTAAACTCACCTCTGTATGTGTATTGTAGGCTGCTGTTCAACTCGCCTGCGGAGATATTGGTGTTCCAGTTCAGTGCAATATTACCGGTGAACTTGGGTGTTTTAGCCAGTTCGTTACCGTTAACATTTTGCACAGCCGCCGAGCGCGCTACCTGAATTTCGTCGCTAAAAAGGTTAAACCCTTGTCCAATTAAGGCGTTACCCGCCGCTTCTGATTGCACGTTATCTAGGGCTAGGTGGTTGGCCGTAATTTCTGTGTCCAACCATGCCAAGCGCACATCTAAAATCACTGAATCGGATAAGAACGCAGACAGTTCAAGTTCTGCGCCGAAGATTTCTGATTCTGGAATATTGCCCACACCACCCTGGAATACTTCTGGGTCGGTGGCCTGATACTGCAGCCCTTCGTAGTCGTAGTAAAAGGCTGCTGCGTTCAAACGCACACGGCCATTGGCCAAGTCAGTCTTCAAACCAATCTCAAAGGCATCAACAATTTCTTCGTCGAAGGTTGGCAGTACAACAACTGGCGCCACAACGGATTCAAGGCCGTATGTGAGGTTTGAACCGCCGGGCTTAAAGCCACGGGTGTAAGATGCAAAGCCCATGGTGCTGTCGTTAAAGTCGTGTTCCACAACGAAACGTCCAGTTACTTTCTCACTGTCCATCTCAATAATATCGGTGCCTGTTCGACCGAAGAAATTAGTCACTGCACTGTAGACTTCGTCCTCTGTGTAACGCAGACCGAACACTGCGCGCCACTCGTCGTTGAAGTTCCAAGTGCCCTGCCCATAAATAGAGGTGGAGTCGCGCTCAGGCTTGGAGTCAGAAATAAAGCCAATTTCAGCATCGTCGTCAAAGGCAAATACCTGATCGAGGGTAAAGGGGTCAAAGGTGCCATTGAAATTAAAGTCCAGCAGTTCGCGAATGCTGATCTCTACTTCTGTATTTAAATAAAATACGCCAGCTACCCAGTCCATTTTGCCAAACAGTGGGTCACCCGAAATCAGATTGATTTCTTGGGTTACTGTCTTTTGCTTGTTGGTCTCGGGAACGTACACGCTAGGAAGCTGGGCGAATGGTGCAAGTACTGCAAGGTCATTGCGGTCGTTGTCCCGATTGATCAGCACGTCATCGTTTTGATAACTTGTCAGCGACTTTAATGAAAATGCCTCAAAATCCCATTCCAAAACCACACTGTAAAGCTCGGAGGTTAGCTCGAAGTCAGCTCGTGAGTCCTGACGCAGTTCGCGTGCATCTGGCGTTGGATCTAACAGGCC
>CAJJAQ010000153.1 GCA_905182095.1 uncultured Pseudomonadales bacterium
CATTGGTGGTTGCTTACGCTATTGCAGGAACAATTCGTTTCGACATTGAAAAAGATATTTTAGGCACAGACGCCAATGGCAACGACATTACCCTAAAAGACATTTGGCCCAGTGACGAAGAAATTGATCAAATTGTTAAAGCCAGTGTAAAACCTGAGCAGTTCAGCAAGGTCTATGACCCAATGTTTGTTTCCCTAAAAGATGTCACTAGCCTTACCGACCCCCTTTATGACTGGCGCCCTAACAGCACCTACATTAGACGCCCTCCTTATTGGGAAGGCGCTTTAGCGGGAGAACGTTCACTGTCAGGCATGCGCCCACTGGCGGTGCTGGGTGACAACATCACCACAGACCACCTATCGCCGTCCAACGCCATCATGTTAGACAGCGCAGCGGGCGAATACTTAGACAAAATGGGTTTGCCTGAAGAAGACTTTAATTCTTATGCCACCCACCGCGGCGACCACTTAACTGCCCAACGAGCCACATTTGCTAACCCGAAACTCGTCAATGAAATGGTGTTGGAAGATGGTGCAGCCAAACAAGGATCACTAGCTCGCATAGAACCAGACGGCAAAGTCAGCCGCATGTGGGAAGCCATAGAAGTGTATATGGAAAGAAACCAGCCGCTGATTATTGTTGCTGGCGCTGATTACGGCCAAGGCTCCTCCAGAGACTGGGCAGCTAAAGGTGTGCGTCTAGCTGGTGTTGAAGCGATTTTAGCCGAAGGCTTTGAACGTATTCACCGAACCAACCTTGTAGGTATGGGCGTGTTACCGCTGGAATTCAAAAACGGCGAGAATCGCAAAACCTTCGCTATTGATGGAACCGAAACTTTTGACGTTATTGGCGAACCTACGCCACGGGCTACGCTCAAAGTGATTATTAATCGCGCGTCAGGGGAGTCGTTAGAAGTAGAAGCCACCTGTCGTTTAGACACGGCCGAGGAAGTTTCTATCTATACAGCCGGCGGCGTATTACAGCGCTTCGCTCAAGACTTCTTAGAGTCCAGCAGCACTGCTGCTCATTAATCGCGCACTTTTAGTGGCGCTTGTCTAAAAGCGCCTTTTAGGATTTAGTTAAATGGCACAAGTACCGCAAATAAAAATCCCCGCAACGTATATGCGCGGGGGCACCAGTAAAGGCGTCTTTTTTAATTTGGCAGACTTGCCAGAGTCTGCGCAAGTTACTGGCGCGGCGCGAGACAATATGATCCTGCGCGTCATTGGCAGCCCTGACCCATACGGCAAGCAAACGGATGGTATGGGTGGCGCCACATCAAGCACCAGCAAGTCTGTGATATTGGCAAAAAGCACCGTTGCAGAACATGATGTAGATTATCTCTTCGGCCAAGTGGCCATCGACAAAGCTTTTGTTGATTGGAGTGGTAACTGTGGCAACTTATCTGCGGCAGTGGGTGCTTTTGCCATTGCCAACAACTTGGTAGACGCCGCTAGAGTGCCTGACAACGGTATTGCCGTAGTACGCATTTGGCAGGCGAATATTGGCAAAACCATTATTGCTAACGTACCCATGCAAAATGGCGAAGTGTGTGAAACTGGCGATTTTGAACTCGACGGCGTGACCTTCCCTGCCGCTGAAGTGCAGTTAGATTTTCTCGAGCCTGCAGATGCTGACGGTGGTTCTATGTTCCCTACCGGCAACTTGGTAGACGACCTAGAAGTTCCGGGTGTAGGCACACTCAAAACCACCATGATTAACGCAGGCATACCCACCATATTTCTAAACGCTGAAGAAATTGGGTATACCGGCTGCGAGTTACAGGATGACATCAACAACGATGACAACGCCTTGGCGCTCTTTGAAAACATTCGCGCCCACGGTGCGTTACGTATGGGGTTGATCAGCGATTTAGCGCAAGCCCAAGGTCGACAACACACACCAAAGGTGGCCTTTGTCGCCAAGCCTAAGGCTTATACATCATCTAGCGGTAAAGACATTGCGGCGGCGGATATAGACCTACAGGTACGCGCGCTGTCTATGGGCAAACTACACCACGCCATGATGGGTACGGCAGCGGTGGCCATCGGTACCGCAGCCGCAATACCCGGCACATTGGTCAACTTGGCCGCAGGCGGCGGTGAGCTAGACGCGGTTAAATTTGGCCATCCGTCAGGTACGCTAAAAGTTGGCGCAGCAGCGCAGTTAGTTGGTGAGGAGTGGACTGTTAGCAAAGCCAGCATGAGTCGCAGTGCTCGAGTTCTTATGGAGGGCTGGGTAAGAATTCCCGGAGACTCTTTCTAACGGCCACTGCAGCCAGGCGAACCTAATTTCGTGACCAAAAAAAAGAGGTTATAGAAAACTCTATATCCTCTTCTTTCCAATTTGGAACTTTCCAACTTATTTATTCCAGCTTGTTTCTTCCAACTTGTTAAGCCAACTTGTTAGGCCAACTTTGTCTTTGCGCCTACACCAGACCCATAAATATGCGTCCGGCGATAGCCCTAGCGAACTTAGCGCTGGGCAATTGGCGTCAAAACTCTGGGTTCTGGTCCAATGTAATCTGCGCTAGGACGAATAATACGATTATTCTGCCGCTGCTCCATAACATGAGCTGCCCAACCAGAGACTCTTGAACAAACAAAGATCGGCGTAAACAACTTAGTGGGAATGCCCATAAAGTTGTAAGTGGACGCGTGGAAAAAGTCTGCGTTGGCAAACAACTCTTTCTCATCCCACATGACCTTTTCTACTGCACAAGAAACCGGGTACAAGACTGTATCGCCAACTTCTGTAGCAAGCTTTTCTGCCCACTTCTTAATAATGACATTACGCGGATCTGAGGTGCGATAAATCGCGTGGCCAAAGCCCATGATTTTATCTTTACGCTCCAACATGCCTAAGATACCAGCTGTGGCCTCTTCCGCAGAAGCAAACTTCTGGATCAGCTCCATAGCCGCTTCATTGGCGCCGCCATGCAAAGGTCCGCGCAAGGAACCGATGGCACCGGTGACGCAGGAATGCATATCAGACAACGTAGACGCACAGACTCGAGCGGTAAATGTGGACGCATTAAACTCATGCTCAGCATAGAGTATTAACGAAATATCCATTATCCGTTCATGCAATTCACTGGGCTTCTCGCCGGTGAGCGTTTGCAAGAAATGGCCCGCTAGAGACTCTGCATCCGTATCGGTCTTAATACGCACGCCTTCATGGCTGAAGCGATACCAGTAGTTAATGATGCCTGGAAGAGCACCTAACAAACGATCCGCAGCTCTCTGTTGATTCTCGAAGCCGTCTTCTGGCTCCAAATTGCCGAGCATTGAGCAACCGGTGCGCAACACGTCCATTGGATGTGCTGACGCTGGAATACGCTCTAGAACTTCTAAAAGAGCCTGTGGCAGCACCCGATTGCCCTTGAGCACTGCGCGGTAGCCATCTAACTGGGCTTGATTCGGCAATTCGCCATGAAACATAAGGTAGGCTACTTCTTCAAAAGTCGCATTATCAGCGAGATCAGAAATATCATAGCCACGATAGGTCAGCCCAGTGCCACTTAGTCCTACAGTGCAAAGTTCTGTTGTTCCCGCGCTCTGACCGCGCAGCCCTGCTCCACCTAGTACTTTTTCTACCATTTAAACTCTCCTCAACAATCAAATTATGTGGGTTCGAACTGAGCCGACCCTCTTAATGTAACTTAAACCGAAATCTATCCCTGAAACTAAGTTAAACCCGAGTTAAACCACAGTTAAACCTCAGCTAAACCTCAGTTAAACCTCAGTTAAACCTCAGCTAAACCTCAGCTAAACCTCAGGCCAACCTAAGCTAAGCCCAACCTAAGATGCTTGCTCAGCAAACAGGCGGTCTAACTTTTGCTCGTACTCGTGATAGCCCAAGAAATCATAAAGTTCCATACGGGTTTGCATAGTGTCCACTACGGATGTTTGAGTGCCTTCGGATCGAATGGTTTGATAAACATTAAGCGCGGCCTTATTCATAGCTCGAAATGCCGAAAGCGGATAAAGGGCCATAGCAATATCTACAGCAGCTAGTTCATCCGTTGTGTACAAGGGCGTTTCACCAAATTCGGTCAGGTTTGCCAACACAGGAATGCCCGCGGCCTCAACAATCGGTGCATACATGCCAATTTCAGTCATAGCTTCGGCAAAAATTGCGTCAGCTCCAGCTTCAGCAAAAGCGCCAGCACGATCTACCACTGCGTTCATGCCGTCCACTGCCAATGCATCGGTTCTTGCCATAACGACAAAATCTGGGTCAGTTTTGGCGTCTACTGCGGCCTTAATTCGGTCAACCATTTCAGCAACGGTGACAATGGACTTATTCGGTCTGTGACCACAACGTTTTTGCGCCACTTGGTCTTCGATATGTACAGCGCCAGCACCTGCAGCGATCATATCCTTGACACTGCGTGCAATATTAAAAGCGCCACCCCAACCAGTATCTATGTCCACGAGTAGCGGCACACTGGTAGCGGCAGTAATTCGGCGTACGTCTTCAAGCACATCGTTAAGGGAGGTCATACCAAGATCTGGCAAGCCATAGGAAGCATTGGCAACGCCACCACCAGACAAATAGATGGCTTTATATCCAACGCTTTCTGCCATCAACGCGGTATACGCATTAATGGTGCCTGGAATTTGTAACGGTTTTTCACTGGCCATGGCCGCACGAAATTTCTTACCTTGACTCATTCTATTCCTTCTCCAAGTTTCCAACCCATCGACATTGGGCGTTACACAATCGCGCACTGTTAGCGTACGCGATGAATATCTAATACTAAATCAATAGAATATTGATCTCTTCAAATCCGAGCCCTAGTCTACATTACTAGGCAATGCCTAGCCTACAGCCTCTTCAATTAGCGCTTGTAACTCGGCGTAGTCTGCAGCCAAGGGATATTGCGGAAATTGCGCGCGAACATTTTCCGGTGCCTGAAAGAAAATCCCATGATCGGCCTCTTCAAGCATAGACACATCATTAAACGAGTCCCCTGCCGCAATGACCTTTAAATCCAGAGATTTAAAAGCCTTAACAGAGTGCCGTTTCGGGTCAGTTTGTCGCAGCTTATAACCCACCACACGGTCATCTTCGACAATTAACTTGTGACAAAGTAAGAACGGATCCCCTAGTTGTACCATCAGTGGTCCAGCAAACTCATAAAACGTATCCGAAATAATGGCCACCTGAAATCGTTCGCCGGCCCAATCTAGAAAATCTTTGGCGCCGTCTAAAGGCTTAAGCTTCGCAATCTCATTCTGAATATCAGTGAGAGTAATGCCCTGAGCACGTAAAATATCCAGGCGATAATCCATAAGATCCTCGTACACTGGAATATCTCGCGTGGTCTTGAGTAACTCGGGTAACTGAGTTTCTCGCGCTACCGCCTGCCAAACTTCTGGCACTAAAACGCCTTCTAGATCCAAACACAAAATATCCAAAATATGCCCCACTAATTAATTTGGCGTAAGCATATAGCAAGATGTTCTTTTTTTAATAGCTTTTGCGCTGTTAGCCTGCGCTGGTGAAATGATGAGTCGCGACAAAAGCGCTATTTAGCCCCTACTCGCGCCGTCATAGCAGAGGAACTAGCAAAGGAACTAGCAGAAATGGCTTCGAAAAATACCCAGACGAAAGACAACAGTCTAGTAGCAACCACGAGAACACTTTTGGCTGATGCACTAAGTCGATTTGAGACAGGCAGCATAGCCGTGTCTTTTAGTGGTGCGGAAGATGTGGTGCTTATCGATCTGATATACCGTTTAGGTTATAAAGTTGATGTGTTCTCCTTAGACACAGGACGCCTGCACCCCGAGACTTATGAGTTTATTGAGAAAATCAGAACTCACTACGGGACATCTATCGAGCTACTGTCGCCCGACGCTAAAGCACTCCGTGACTTGGTCAAAGAAAAAGGACTTTTCAGCTTTCGCGAAGACGGCCATAGCGAATGCTGTGGGGTCAGAAAGATTCAGCCTTTAAGACAAAAGCTCAGCCATTTGAAGGCTTGGATCACCGGACAGCGTAAAGACCAAAGCGTCACCCGCACCGACGTTCCTTTAGAGCAAATAGATGCTGCATTCTCAACCCCAAACAATGAGTTGACCAAGTTCAATCCATTGGCCGAATGGACATCAGCTGACGTGTGGCAATACATCAGAGTCAATGAAGTACCTTACAACCCACTTCACGACAACGGCTTTGTTTCAATCGGCTGCCAGCCCTGCACTAGAGCTATTGGTCCACAAGAGCATGAACGAGCCGGACGTTGGTGGTGGGAAGAAGAAACCAAGAAAGAATGCGGCCTGCACAGCCAAAACGTCATTAATATTATTAACAAATACTAACTAACAATTATCGAGCCACGACAGAAAGCCGAACTTGGATCTGCAGGCGAATAAGATGACTTAACACCAAAGACTTGGTGTCGCGAGACATCTTCATAGGCGGCATACATGGTATCAGCCTTCGCACATATCGTAGTTCCAGCAGTGGCCTATGCTGCTCTTAAAGGCAAACGCTTTAATATCCGCCTTTTAGTACTGGCTATGGCGTTAGCCATATTTCCTGATATTGATGTGATTGCTTTCAAATTTGGCATCGCATACGAATCTCAATGG
>CAJJAQ010000154.1 GCA_905182095.1 uncultured Pseudomonadales bacterium
TATGGCCGGCATTCCTTCGGTGATGCAGGGCATGCTTGCAAGCCTAGAAGGAATGCTGAAAAGCGGTCCAATCATTCACAGCCATACAGTTCGCGCCTTCACTGGCGAAAGCTCTATCGCTGATGCTCTAGCAAAAATCCAGGACCAACATCCAGATGCAGACGTGGGCAGCTATCCATTTTTTCGTGACGAACGCTACGGCACAAATTTGGTCATTCGCGGCGCTGATGTGGAGCAACTGCAGACCATAGCCAACTTAGTTATGGCAGCCGTCACAGCAATTGGAGAAACTCCAGAAGACCTCGGTCAAGACGCAGAGACATAGTTTGTCAATTCTCCTGACTTAAAAATATGATTGATCAAAACCTTCGCAAAACTTGGGCACACTCGCTAATTCTTGTCTTGGTTAGCGTGCTGTTGTGCAGCAATACAACAGCCCAAACACATGAATCAGTGGCCGTACACACGGCTCAACCAAGTTTTAAATACTCAAGCGGACCACAACAAAACAGGTTCACTGCAGCCTTAAAAGCAAACGAGAAATGCACAACAGCCACTGCCGAGACGGCTTTAATCGGCTATTGCGAATTGATAAGTATGGATAATGTAGCCATTACTTCAGCAGCAGCACTTAAAGCAAATACCCCGCGCCACCCACTGTTCCTTTGGCGCTTCACTTCCAACACCAGCACAGTTTATCTTGCAGGTTCAATGCACCTACTAAAGCAAGGTTTCTACCCTCTTCCGAGCCAATACGAGCAGGCGTTCAAGTTAAGCAACAAACTAGTTTTGGAAGTAAACATTAATGCGCTTAGCGCTGGGGAAATATATGCAAAAACCCAAGCGGCCGCAAAATTAACCACCCAACGTTATTTGCGCGAAGGCTTCAGTGCCCAGGACTATAGCCTGTTAGCAAAAGCAACTGCGCTCTACGGCGTGCCGCTGCAATCACTGCAATCCTATAAGCCAGCCATGATTTATAGCCAACTGTCGCTCATGGGTTTTGTCGCCCTAGGTTTTGACCCAGAATTAGGTGTAGAAGAGCACTTTTCTAAGAACAAAGCGCCCGAAGACATACTACAATTGGAAAGTTTAGAGCTACAACTAGGCTTTCTCTTCGATCAACCTATGGCAACGCAAATTGCGGTATTAATGGATACGGTGACGCAGTTCGACAAAATTGAAACAGTTGCCAGTGACTTAGTGCAAGCCTGGGCTGCGGGAAACGATAAAACTATGGCGAAGCTAATAGCCGATCAAAACGGCAACTCCGAACTTCTTAAAGAGTTCTCAAAGCAGTTACTAGATGAGCGCAACAAGGGCATGAGTGAAAAAATAGCCAACTATCTCAACACCAAGGAAAGTTACTTTGTCATTGTCGGCGCCGCGCACCTAGCAGGCCCCAATTCGATCGTCAAACTACTAGAAGAAAGCGGCTTGCAGGGGGAGCGAATATATTCAGACCAGCTCGACCTCCAAGACACACCTTTAAGCAACAGAATAAAAGAAGTTAGCAAAACACCATGAGTGAGCCCAAGCACAATTACCCCCCTCAAGCCGAATTCTTCAACCAACCTTTTGCACCGCCTTTGGGGTTGCAAAACCCTCATTCCCAAACCATTTTTTCCAGCATGGGACGAAAATTTCTAAAAGCACCCTGGCAGGCTGACTTTGTCGCCCAAGCAGAAGTGCGAGAAATCCAGGTGGCAGGCGTTAAGTTAGTTGTACACAGTAATTTTCAGAGCACCAACACTGAGCAAACACCATTAGTCATGATGATCCCAGGCTGGCTCGGCAATGTTGCTTCTACTTATGTACTCTCAGGTGCCCACGCTCTTTGGCAAAGCGGCTTTAACGTCATAAGGATTAACCTGCGAGATCATGGTGACACCGCGCATCTGAACAGTGGCCTCTTTCACTCTGCGCTCATTGACGAAGTTGTGGCATTAGTGAAATCTCTAATGGGAGAATTTCCCCAAGCACCGACAGGTCTCATTGGTTATTCCATGGGTGGAAACTTCGCCTTGCGCATAGCTAAACAAATACCAGAACTTACAACGCTTGCGGTTTGTCCAGCGTTAAGCCCAGAAGGCACCATGCTCAAAATCAGTGGCAACATAATCTATGAGCAATATTTTTTACGTAAGTGGCGGAATCTTTGGAGCAAAAAACAGACGGCTTTTCCGCAGCATTACAATTTTTCAGATGCGATGAATTTGTCATCAATCACCTCGCTGACCGACTATTTTGTTAAATATCACACCGAATACGACAATACTGATGATTATTTCGCCGCTTACGACTTAAGCAGCGGAGGACTTGAGGGTGTAACAGCAAAAATTTTGGCTGCCGAAGACGATCCGATTATCCCTGCCAAGGATTATGCAAACTTGCCAGATTCAATTTCATTAGATTGCGTTAGCAGAGGTGGCCACGGTGCCTTTTTAGAAAACTGGCAATTCGAGAGTTGGTGTGACCGGTATAGCTGCGCCTTTTTTCGGCACGCATTAACAAATGAGCGCTATCCGTTGTAGTAGAAGCCGTTTTCTATGCAGCGGAGGCACAAAAGGACGCAATAGTTGGAGGAATAGCTAATGCATATGACAAAAATTCCAGTCAAAACTAAAACTCTATTTGGTCTGGGGGCGGCAGCAGAAAACGTTTGCCTGTATTCCTTTAGCTTCTTAGTAATGCTCTATTACAACCAAGTTTTAGGTTTACCTGCCACATTAGCAGGCCTAGGCCCCACCATTGCTCTCATAGTAGACGCGGTCACCGACCCTGTCGTGGGTTCTTGGTCTGATCGCCTGCGCAGCAAAAAGTGGGGCAGACGCCACCCTTTCATGCTGGCAGCCCCGATACCCGTGGCACTGTCCTTCTATATGATTTTCACTCCGCCTACAGGGTTGGGGACGACAGAGCTATTCCTTTGGTTGATATGCTTTTCCGTACTCTTACACCTCTTTATGACACTGTTCTTTGTTCCCCACCTAGCCTTTGGCGGGGAAATGTCTAAGGACTATCACGAACGCTCAACGATTATGAGCTATAACAACTTTGGTGGTTATATAGGCGCAGCCAGCGCCCATTGGTTTGGTCTAACATTTTTCTTTTATGCTACCGCTGAGCAAACAAACGGATTGTTGAAACTTGAGGCATACCAAGACTTTGGGCTAGTCGCCAGCGTAATTGTCGTAATCTGCCTTTATGCCAGCGCTTGGTTTACGCGCGACCGCATTCCTCTGCTTTCGCAACCCTCTGAAGCAGCGGGCCCCTTCAGCATGAAGGCCCTCTCTACCGATCTAAAGCAGGCGCTAACAAACCCTAATTACATGTATCTGCTGCTCGGCCTATTACTCTTGAGCATCACTATAGGCATGCGCGCAGCGTTTAATAATTATATGAACCTATACTTCTGGGAGTTGCTCTCAGACCAAATCCGTTGGTTTATTATCGGCAGTGTCAGCGGATACATCGCCGGTTTCCTACTGACTTTTTATGTACACAAGCGCTTTGATAAACGCGCCTCTATTGTCATTGCAACATTAGGTTACGGCATTTTCGACGCATTGCCCGTATGTCTGAGGATGCTCGGGCTATTCCCCGAAAACGGCAGCGATGAACTTTTCCCATCAATACTGATTTGTCATGCCTTGGGAAGTGCGAGCCTTTCGGTACTGAATATCAGCGTAATGTCTGCGTTAGCAGACATAGCCGACGAAAACGCCATTAAGTTTGGCGTTCGCCAAGAAGGCATACTTTACGCAGCCAGAGCATTTTTCTCAAAAGCAGATCGAGCCATTGGTACGTTGTTTGCCGGAATCATCCTCGACTTAATCAACTTTCCAGCGAAGGCCATTCCAGGACAGGTAGATGCAAACGTGATTATGTGGCTGGGTATTATGGACTCTCCCGCAACCATCATTCCGGCGCTACTCGCGGCCTTGCTATATTCGGGATACAGAATAAATCATCGCAAACACAAAGCATTTAATCTCACTCAATAAGATTAGATGGGGGATGGCGCTATCAAGAAATGAGGGTACAGCCCCAGTCTCGGCAATTCTTCAACCATATAATGGCTGTTGGGGTGAATGTCGTCTATCTAGTAAAGGCGGTAGGAGTGCGCAGAGGGGGCCCTCAAAACCCGCAGACACTTTTGACACTGGCATTGATTAGCGTTACTTCCGCGCTTTTGTAGATTTTTCTGCAAGAGCTTGGTGCTGCAAAAGAGTAGCAATTAGCCATCTTTGCTTCGCCCTTGTGAATGATCTTATCTGCTTGAAGACCGTCAAATGAAGCGCCTAACCTAAAGGCAACGGCATTACTGGATTCATTATCAGGAAGAATCCTCATCTCAATGCGCTCAAAGCCAAACTGTTGAAAACCATACTCGATAGCCAATTTTGTTGCCTTGGTGCAATGCCCTTGACCCAACGCACGCTTGCGCAGCCAAAAACCTAAGTCACCAATACGGTTATGCGGACACAGCGTTCTGATGGCTACCGAGCCCAAGATCATGCCCGATCCTGGTTCTTCAATGACAAAGCGATAATCCGACCCTTCTTGCCATTTCAACTCCGCATCAAGCGTCCAATTAACCGCATCACTCAAGCGGTATCTGGGAGTGCACCAGTCCAGCCAGGGACCAATGTGCCCTACTGACTCTAAAATGGCGGACTGCATTTCACTGGCGTCTGAGCGTTTTATTCTTCTAATTATAGGCTGCATGAAGGAATCCTTATCCATTACAGAGACAAAAAGCGCCTCTAAATATGAACAGTTATTCCACTAGATTTTGAGAGATTAGTCGCTACCGCCGGTCAAGTAAACATGCCCGCTTAGCCATTTAGGGGCTTCGACCCGCCTAACTCGGCGGTCAAACCCGACTCCCACACAAATGGGCGCGAGTTAACTCAGCCTTCTAAAGGGTTCCGTATTGAACCCAATAGGCGTCTTAACGAAGCTCCGACAAAGCGTTTATTCAGGCCCTTGAGCATCTTTAGGTTTTCTACCCACAACGTAGGATAAGACAACCAAAACAGCGGCAATAATGAAGTAATATTTGATCATATAACTAAATACAGGGGACATGCTGGTAAGACCATCGTCCAAGGCTTCGCCTCCGAGTAGCCCAGCCATGACCCCACCAATAGCTGAGGCCAAAAACCACAACCCAAACATTTGGCCTATATATTTTTTTGGCGAGTAACGTGCAAATGCAGACAAGCCAATAGGTGAAAGCGCTAGCTCGCCCCAGGTCTGGAACAAATAGGTGAGCAACAACCATTGCAAACCGATGGGCGCGGATTCCAATGCGAGATCCACAGCCACCAACATGACAAGAAAGCTAATACCCATAAATACTAGGCCAATAACGAATTTCAGTGGCAGTGACGGATCTAAATTTCGCCGCGCTAACTGCGCCCAAATACCTGCAAAAACCGGCGCAAAAATCACCACGTAGATTGGGTTAATAAACTGCACCCAAGAAACTGGCATGGTGAAATCAAAATAAGTGAGGTCGGTATAGTCCCGCGCAAAAATATTCAGCGAGCCACCTGACTGATCAAAACCCGACCAGAACGCGGCTGCTGCGATAAACAACAAAAATAGCAGAGTGATGTTCTTTCGCTCCGCGACATTCAGTCCAGCAAAGAAATACAAGTAGACAAAATAAACGCCTGCAAGGGTTGTTAAAAAGTAGGCAAAATTTTCAGCAAACACTGTTGGTTGAATGACGATGACACCGGTTAACACTAGCGCAAACAAAACCACCACCAGGGCAAATGCAAGCTGGGTATAGCTCATTAACTTCTTGCGTCGCTCATCTGACATAGGATTAGGCAACGCACCAGCATCACCGAGTAAGTGGCGGTTACGAAGGTACTGATAAACGCCAAAAATCATGCCTACACCAGCTGCGCCAAAGCCCCAATGCCAACCCACTTTTTCACCTAAATAGCCGCAAATGCCATAACCAATAGTCGAGCCAATATTTATCGACATATAAAAAATGGTGAACCCAGAATCTTGACGCTTATCATCCTCGGCGTAGAGTTTGCCGACAATAGTCGAGATATTGCCTTTGAGTAACCCGGTACCTAATACAACCAGTGCAAGGCCAAGAAAGAATGAATGCTCAATGGGCACCGCTAAGGTTAAATGCCCCAAGGCGATAATTACAGCGCCGTAGAGTACCGCTCGCTGGTGTCCCAATAAGTTATCGGCAACCCAACCTCCTGGCACCACCATGAAATAGACCATGCCTACATAAATACCGTAGATCGCTTGGGCGTCCATTTGTGACCAACCCAGCCCGCCATTTACGCCGGAGACAACACCCGTCATATACAAAACCAGCAAAGCGCGCATACCGTAATAAGACATGCGTTCCCACATCTCAGTCAAAAACAGTGTTTTTAGCCCTATCGGGTGGCCAAAAAACCCATGGGTGGAGTCATTCATGATTTTTTCTCACGCGTTGAGTAGAGGGTGGAAATTTGCTCAATAGAGCATCGGGACGGATTGGACGAGATACTAAATTGCCGCCACAGTTTGGGCAGCTGGCTAAATGCGCGGCGCAGCTTTGGCAAAAAGTACATTCAAATGAACAAACGTAGGCCAGCTTCGAAGCCGGCGGTAAATCAACATCGCAACGTTCACAATTTGGTCTTAGCTCTAGCATAGGCTACCCGATACAAACAGGGTCTAACTCTAACTCTTTAACCAACAACTGCAACCAAGGACTATGCGCTCACAGGTGGAAAAATTCCGGCCTTAAGCAGCATGGAGGGCAGAGGCTTTGACAGTACCTCTTGTAACCATGCTGCGGTTTCTAGCAGGCTGGTTAACTCAACACCGTGTTCTATGCCGCCACGATTGAGCATATACACCAGATCCTCTGTCGCAATATTGCCACTTGCGTTTGGCGCAAAGGGACAGCCGCCTATACCACCAATACTTGCATCTAGAACGGTGACGCCGGCAAGCAAACTGGCGTAAGCGTTAGCAATACCGGTATTGCGCGTATCATGAAAATGCGCGCGCAACGGTAATTCGCCCAAACTATCTTTGAGTTGTGAAAATGCCTGACGCACCTGGGTTGGAACGGCAACACCGATAGTATCGGCTAAGGCTAACTCAACTGGACCGGCAGCCGCCAACCGCTCGGCGATGTTGACTAATTGTTCGAGGTAAACTTCACCCTCAAATGGGCAACCAAAAGCCACCGCGATAGTGACTTGAACTGGAAAGTTGGAATCCACGCCATCTTGAATCACCTCTGCGGCCATGGCCACAGCGCTATCCACATCTAGACCTTGATTCTTTAATCCAAAAGTATCTGTAGCCGGAATGACAAGCCCGGCCTCATGAATCCGCTTAGTGTCGCGCAAGCGCTGATAACCACGCTCATTGAGAATCAGACCGGTATAACGAACTCCCTCCGCTTCCGGCAACATGGCGCACAGATCTTCTGCGTCGGCCATCTGCGGAACACGAGTGGGGTGCACAAAACTAGTGACTTCTATGCGACGACAACCCGCGGCAATAGCGCCCTCTACTAACTCTAGCTTTTGCTCAGTGCTGAGAATGACATCCTCATTTTGCAAGCCGTCTCTGGGACTGACTTCCATAACTGTTACTGATTGTTGGGGCATCACTGTGCGCTCCTGGGTATCCATTACCTGTCTATCAATTACTTAGCTTCAATCGAGCCAACCACGACGCTTACTCGCCCACAGGCAATTGCGCTGCTGCGAATCGGCGTCTAACGCCGTAACGCTCAACACCAAACGCTCGACACCAAACATAACTACAAGTTTAAAAACCCTCGCGCAAACTCACCGTTTTATTAAACACGCCCGGTAGCTCAGAGTCCTTACAGAAATAACCCTGGCGCTCAAACTGAAAATGCTGATCGTCCAAAGCCATAATTGCGGGCTCTACCATGGCATGAAGAGTGCGCAGTGATTGTTCATTGATATCGTCAATGAAAGTTTTGGCCGAGGGATTGGGCACATTAAACAGGCGGTCATAATCCCGCACTTCTACCGCAACACTTTGCTTGGCATCCACCCAATGAACAACGCCCTTGGGTTTTAATCCTGAGGTGTCTTCGCCACTCTTAGAATCTGGGAAATAGGTGCAATTAAGTTGCAGCACATTACCGTCCCCATCGTATTCAACTTCATCGCAACGAATAATAAAGGCATAACGCAGGCGCACCATTGCGCCAGGAGAAAGACGCTTCCATTTACCCGGCGGGGTTTCTGAGAAGTCTGACTGCTCAATCCATAACTCACGACTAAAAGGCAATTTACGCGAACCTAAATCCGCATTTTGCGCATGCCAAGGACCTTCAAGTTGAATATCGTCTTGAAAGTTAGTGAGCACAACTTTCAGTGGCTCGAGTACGCCCATACCCCGGGGCGCACTACTCTCCAGATCTTTGCGAATGCAAAAATCTAGCAGATTCATTTCCACTGTATTGTCTTGCTTAGTCACTCCAATGCGTGCGCAAAAATCACGAATTGCCGCGGCTCTAACACCCCTTCGACGCAGGCCTGCAATGGTTGGCATGCGTGGATCATCCCAGCCCGAGACGAGTTTTTCGTCGACTAGACGGTGCAGCAGACGCTTGCTCATCACCGTATATTCCAAGCCAAGACGAGAGAATTCAATTTGTGGAGGGTGGTAATTCAACTCAATATTATCGAGTACCCAATCGTAAAGAGGACGGTGGTCTTCAAATTCCAACGTGCACAAGGAATGGGAAATACCTTCCAACGCATCACAAATACAGTGAGTGAAATCATACATTGGGTAAATGCACCAGGCGTCGCCAGTACGTTGGTGGGTAATATGTCGGATTCGATAGATAGCGGGGTCACGCAAGTTAATGTTTGGTGACGCCATATCAATCTTCAGTCGAACTATGTGTTCGCCATCAGCAAATTCACCTGCCCGCATACGTTGCAACAAGTCCAAATTCTCTTCAGCACTACGATCTCTGTAGGGGCTGTTAGTGCCAGGCTCAGTCAACGTACCCCGAGAAGTACGCATTTGCTCTGCATCTAGCGAGCACACATAGGCCTTACCATTACGAATAAGGTCCTCCGCGTACTGATAAATTTGCTCAAAGTAGTCAGATGCATGGGTTAACGCGCCCCACGAGAAACCCAACCACGCCACATCGGTTTTAATAGATTCTACGAATTCTTCGCTTTCTTTCTGCGGGTTTGTGTCGTCAAAGCGCAAAAAGGTTGTGCCGGCGAATTGCTCTGAAACACCAAAATTCAAGCAGATGCTCTTAGCATGCCCGATATGCAAAAAACCATTAGGCTCCGGGGGGAAACGCGTGACTACGCCTTGGGATAAAACATCACCCTCTAGGTCAGACTGAATACGTTGTCGAATAAAATCAGTTGTCTCGTTTTCCATGAATTCCTAACTTGGTAAAGCCTATCTGCACCGGAACGCGCAAATTTTTTGCTGAGGATGGAATTTTGCCTTACCTGACCCCATTGGCAAAGGGTAATTGCAACTTCTCGCATATTACAGGGTAAATGCAAAAACGAATTGCTAGGCAAAATTCTTGGCATCGGTAATTGCGGTTAAATATCTATACTATGCAAACGGCGCATGGCCCAACCCAGTGCATCATTTAACGAGACTTTCATAACTATGCAGCACCGAGCACTGACCTCAATCATCGCTATTTTTGTGCTCTGCGCGGCCACATTACTCTATACAAAGCGCCATGAATCTAAGCCTGTTATCGAACAAGTCGCCCATTCAATGGTGGGTAGCGCGTGGTACAAAATTCAACAGTCAGGCACCCACACCGGCTTTATGCACAGTTCGGTTGAACTCAATGATGAAGATCTATGGGAATTCACTACCTTAACGGTTTTTCAACCCTTGGGTGGACAAGCAACGAAAATTACCCAGCGCCTATCTTTCGCCAGCTCGAAACAGTACGAACTGACATCAGCTCACTACACCCGCACCTCGCAGAGTGCTACCACGGGTATTCAGGTTGATCTAGTTGATGGTCAATATGTCGGTACGCTAAAGCGCCAAAATAGCCTCGAACCGCTGCTTCTGGATTGGCAATTTGGCCTTCGAGATCAACTAGCGCTAGAAATTCAGTTGCACGCTGGTGCGGCGCAGCCCGGCACAATATTTACTACCCAATTCATCGACTTTGAAGGTCTATCCATCGGCGAAAATAAAAAATCACTGTTAAGCCGCAACGATGACGGTTTCGTATTTGAAAATTTTCAAGAAGGCTCCACAAGTACAACTTATTTAGACCCCAATATGCTGGCCATCAGTTCGACCATTGCCAATGTCTTTGAGGTCAATCGCAGCACCGAAGAGCAAGCCACTAACGTCAACCCACTGATCAAACCTATCGCTGAGTGGCCTATTGCCGCGCATTCCATTCCATTAAACGAGCGCTTAGAACAGCACGTAAATCTTAAACACCTCATGCTTGGCCTAACAGCAAGCGGAAAAATATCCTTGCAGGATTTAAACCTACCGCAAACACTCGCCCATACAAAGCCTGCTGAATTTTCCAACGGCGATGCAGATGCCTTCACCCAAAACTCGCTGCGCCTACCCACCACGAACGAAAAGATTACCCGCATCCTAGCCTCCATGGACAAACCAATTTCCGTTGCAGCGTTAGTAGCCACTGCAAACCAACAATTAGTCTATGCAGAAAACCAATCAGCCGGGTCAGTTTTAGCTGCATTAAAGTTGGGTCAGGGCGAATGTACAGATTTTGCGGATTTACTTACGACCCTAGCAAGAGCTGCAGGCATACCTGCACGAACTGTTTTTGGTATTGCCTATAGCAACGCTGAAAAGCCGAGTTTTATGTTCCACGCATGGAACGAGGTTTTCGACAACGGCCAGTGGCAAGGGGTTGACCCCACCTGGAACCAAGTGCGTTTAGATGCCACTCACATCAAACTCTCGGATGATCTTAGTGCAGCATTGCTCTTTGCCAGCCAAACCCAAGGGGTAGAGTTTAAAGTGCTGACAAAGGCTTATTTCTAGCTTCGATTTACTTCGTTAAACGGATCAAACCTTCTTGGGTCACCGAGGCGACAAGGGTCCCGTCCACCGCAAAAAAGTCAGCGTGGACCATGCCTCGAGAAGCTTGGGCCGTTGACGTTCGTTTGTGGAAGAGAAGCCACTGATCCATGGGCACCGGGCGGTGAATCCAAATACTATGGTCGAGGCTGGCCATTTGCAGCTGGGAACGATCTACCTCAGATTGGTGGGGTAGATTTGCCGTTGAAACCAAACCCATGTCCGAAGCATAAGCGAGCAAACATCGCGACATAAGTTGGTGTTGAAAGTCATTTTTTGTGCAATCGCCGGCGACATCAGTGCCCAACGGCTCAAGGAAGCGAATCCACGCAGGGTTCCAGAATCGATTATCTCCCCAAGCATCTGTACCCAATTCAAAAACTGATCTAATCTCAAAGGGTCTTTCAATTTTTGCCATAGGACTTAAACGTGGATCCGCTTTGGGACCACCCAAACTCAGGGCAACGTCTCGATCACTGCGCAACTCATCTGGCAGCGGTACATTTGGCATTGGGGAGCTATGATCCAGACCTATTTCATCTCCCTGAAAAGAAATATCCATATTAAAGATAGCCAAACCATTTTGAATGGCAACCACGCGGCGGGTAGTAAAGGAACGGCCATCACGAATACGCTCCACCTCGTAAAGCACAGGGCGAGAAACATTGCCGGCGCGCAAAAAGTACGCATGTAGCGAATGCACATGAACATCTTCAACGGTTCTATACGCCGCCATTGTAGCCTGAGCAAGAACCTGACCGCCAAAGAGGCGGGAGCCGTTTTCAGTTTCGTTGAGTCCTTGGTAGAGGTTTTCCTCTATTTGTTTTAGATCGAGCAACTTGAGTAAGCGTTGCGCCCTGTTTAGGGTTTGTTCGGTCATCACATTTCCTAAATTTTGAGCTCTAGCAAAATCGCTGTTAGAGCCTGACTAATTTTTCTGAACGCTAATGGAAAAAAACTTTGTCCGCTGTGGGTTAACTGTACCGAAACATTTCTAAGATCTGCCTCAAGCGCGGTCAAATTTACCTTCTTAAGCCTCATAGGCGCATCACCGCGCCCATTGCGCAGAGTATGCACTGGGGGGTCATTCCTGTCATTGACACTGAAGGCCCCAACAACTTGGCATTAGTGGGGAAACCTGCGTCTGCGCAAAAAGACTAGCGATGGGATTTATTTGCTAAGGTGTAATGCGTTCATCGCATCACTATCATCGCATCACTATCATCGGATCACTATCACCCGATCAAATGGACGCTTAACTTTAATCTGCTTGGCAATGCGTCTAGCAGGCATAAAAAAACGCCAACAAAAACAACACCGGAGAAACCTAATGCTTAATTGGACAAAGACTCTTTTAACCTCTGTACAAAATAACCAGCCTTACCCAAGCCTGAGTGGTGATTTCCCAGCTGCGAGTGTTGCGGATGCCTACGCGGTGCAAAAGCAATTTGTTGCCGAGTTGGCGCAATCCCATTTATGGGGAGACATCGTTGGTTTTAAGGCGGCTGTAACAGCGCCACAAGCACAGCAGGCCATGGGCATAGATACTGGCATTATGGGAGTTCTCTTTGCCAAAGGCGCTAGAACCGCTGATAGCACTTTAGATCTCGACCGACCTGTATTATTAGAAACTGAAATTGGCTTTATTGTCGGCAAAACGATAACCGCGCCGGTGACTATCAATACTGTCGCCGATCACATCAGTGCGTATATGCCAATGATTGAACTGGCCGCGCCTAACTTTCCCCAGCGACCCACAGGCGTTGATCTAATAGCCGCGAACTCAGCCAGCTACGGTTTTATTCGTGGCAACCCTGTCGCTGCTAGGATCTCGGCAGAAATCGATACCCTCCAAATACAGCAACAACAAAATGAGGAACTACTCTATGTCATTCAGGCAGGGGCAGTAATGGACGGTCAGTTGCATGCGCTAACATGGTTGATAAACGAAGTTCTGAGCCAAGGCTATATCATTCAACCAGAGCAGTTTCTTATCACCGGATCTATTGGCGCAATGATCCCGGCTAAACCAGGCAAATATCGAGCTGATTTTGCTCAGTTAGGCGAAATAAAATTTACGGTTGGCTAAGCTGAGAGCAAGCAACTCGCCTAATTAACGACGCCCAAACCATACCTTCCTAAATGGAATATATTGCTTGTGAATTATTCCATTTTATTACCTCAGCCCTACTGTTAATTTGCCGCGCAATTCAGAAGTCACACAGCCCACGGCCGTTAAACTTTCTCTGAAACCCGTGAACATTAATTGAGGGATTGACCATGTCATCTTATCTGGATCTGATCGAACAGACACGAACCACAGTAGGCGCCAAGCAAGAATGGAGCGCAATCAACGCTGAGTATGCCGTCCGTATGAAGCTACAAAACCGCTTCAAAACTGGCCTAGAAATTGCCCAGTACACAGCAGACATAATGCGCCAAGATATGGCCAACTATGATGCTGATTCAAGCAAATACACCCAGTCTTTGGGTTGCTGGCATGGATTCGTGGCGCAACAAGTAATGATGAGCGTAAAGAAGCATCAAAAAACCACCGACCGTAGCTACATCTACTTGTCAGGCTGGATGGTTGCAGCACTACGTTCACAGTTCGGTCCACTACCTGACCAGAGCATGCACGAAAAGACTTCTGTCTCTGATTTGATCGAAGAAATTTATACATTCCTCAAGCAAGCAGATGCGCGTGAACTACGCCATATGTTTGTTGAATTAGACGAAGCTCGCGCTAATGGCGGCGACACTGATTCTGTGATTCAGCGCATTGATAACTACGAAACACACGTAGTGCCGATCATTGCTGACATCGATGCCGGTTTCGGTAATGAAGAAGCCACCTACTTACTTGCTAAGCGCATGATTGAAGCCGGTGCCTGTGCAATTCAAATTGAAAACCAAGTTTCAGACGCTAAGCAATGTGGACACCAAGCCGGCAAGGTTACTGTTCCTCACGAAGATTTTGTTTCTAAGATCAACGCAGTACGCTACGCGTTCTTGGAGTTGGGTATAGACAACGGCATTATCGTAGCGCGCACCGACTCATTAGGTGCTGGCTTAACCCAAAAGATCCCAGTGTCCATTAAGGCTGGCGATCTTGGTAGCAAGTACAACGACTTCCTAGACACTGAGCCAGTGGCTGACGTTTCTGAATTGCAAGATGGCGACATCACGATTCGTATAGACGGCAAGCTTGCCAAGCCTAAGCGTTTAGACAATGGCCTATATGCGTTTAAAGAAGACACTGGTTTCGACCGTGTTGTACTCGACTGCATCACCAGCTTAGAACACGGCGCAGATCTACTATGGATCGAAACCGAAAAGCCTAATGTTTCGCAAATTGCTGAAATGGTAAACGCTATTCGAGAAGTACGCCCAGAAGCTAAACTGGTTTACAACAATTCGCCTTCTTTCAACTGGACACTGAAATTCCGTGAGCAGGTTTATACCGAATGGAAAGAAGCTGGCAAAGATGTTTCTGCATACCCTAACCCTGCAGAAGACGCTATGGCCATGATGAATGTTGCCATCGACAGCACTGAATTAGCAGCGGCTGCAGATGCACTAGTTCGCACCTTCCAAGCAGACTCCGCAAGAGAAGCTGGTATTTTCCACCACTTGATTACACTGCCTACCTACCACACTGCCGCATTGTCCACTGACGTATTGTCAGAAGGCTACTTCGGTGATTTGGGTATGTTGGCCTATGTACGCGATGTACAGCGTCAAGAAATCCGCAAGAACCTGGCTTCGGTTAAGCACCAAGATCTAGCAGGTTCAAACGTTGGTGACGATCACAAGGAATACTTCCTTGGCGAGAAAGCACTACTGGCTGGCGGCGCAGCAAACACTATGAACCAGTTTTAACTGAGTAATAGAAAGTGAAGCAGTCTAGGCTGCTTCATCGCTAAAAAAGGGGCTGTTAAACGCCCCTTTTTTTTGCTTCTTTTTTCGCTGGATTTTAGGTTGTTTTGAATCGATCTATGATCGATCTATGATGAGCCTAGAAAAAATTCAAGAACACAAGACAGGTTAGAGAACGCTATATGGGAATTTTTTGGCAAACTATCGCAGAAGTTATTGGATATTTTGCGCCGGAGAGCTTAAACAATGTATCGGGAAATGAAAGAAAGGAATCTTGTGGCTGCTAGTGTGGGCACCTAAAGGCACTGATAATTACTCGAAGGGCAATCACTTGATCTTTAGAGAAACCATCGAGAAAAGATTCTGTTTCAGGCGATTTCAGTTCTTCGTCAATGCAAGCCCCAACCACTAGCCACTCAGGATTCACATCTAGCAAGCGTGCCACTTTGAAGCATTTACGAGGTGGAACACCTCTTTGCAACCAGCCATCCACAGTCTGCCGAGTCTCACCAAGAATATGTGCGAAGCGTGAGGGTGTATAACCCGCAACTTTTAGTTTTGATCTTAACCTATCTCCTAACATGATTTTATCGTACACCTTCTAGAAAAAGGATTAGTAGCCATATCGTGTACATTGACGCGTGGGTCATTTACAGTTAACAAAAAACTATAAGTAGCTGATTTATACTAACTTTTACTGAAAAATGACACCCATGAGCAACGGTAGAATTGAAGCAAATCCCACCGCCGCTTCCCCCCCAATAGAACACCCAAACTTCAAAGAGCTCTTGTATAAAGTATGTAGCTAATCAAACTTTAGCATTAGCCCAAAGTAAGATTCTTGCCGCATACTACTCCTTCGTTGAGCGATATGTCAGATGTATTTATTCTCGAGCAAAAACCTTATTCCGGCCCTAGTCTTTTGACCCAAGCGGCAATCGGATGTGGCACTATCGCTGGGCTGCTAGAGAATGAAAAAGACAAGTAAAAACGCTAGCTTGAACTCACACCAATAAGAAATAGATAGCAAAGAAACAAAAGATAGAGGAGAGGAACAATGAATGTAATAGACGCCATAGCGCACACAATGAAGGCTGAGGGAGTAGATATTCTTTTCGCCTACCCAGTAAACCCACTGATTGAAGCCGCAGCAAAACTAGATATTCGTACGGTTATTGTTCGCCAAGAACGTATTGGCCTACATATGGCTGACGCCTATTCCAGACTATCGTCTGGCGATAAGATCGGCGTTTTTTGCATGCAGCATGGCCCGGGTGCTGAGAACGCATTTGGCGGTATCGCCCAAGCACACTCTGAATCAGTGCCTATCCTGGTTATACCTGCCGGCTACCCACGTCGACTGGCCCACTACTATCCCAACTTCAACTCCACAATGAATATGCAGCACATCACAAAGTGGGCTGAACCCATCACTATGGGTAAAGCGGTCCCTGAAATAATGCGTAGAGCATTTTTTCAGTTGCGTAACGGCAGGCCGGGACCCGTTATGATAGAAGTGCCGTTGGATGTAATGAGCGAAGAAGTGCCCGAAAATTGGCAATATATTCCATCATTCAGCGCCAAAACCGCACCAGCGCCCAGTGATTTAGAGGCAGCGGCCAAAGTTTTAGCAGAAGCCGAAAACCCCGTTATATATGCAGGCCAAGGGGTACATTACGCCAAAGCTTGGGACGAACTAAAAGCCCTAGCAGAAGCTTGGAATATTCCTGTCACCACTAGCATTGAGGGTAAAAGCGCATTTCCGGAAAACCATCCATTATCATTAGGCAGCGGCGGACGGGCGAACCCTCGCCCGGTGAAACAATTTCTTAGCGAGGCCGATGTAATATTAGGCATAGGGGTTTCTTTTGCCCTAACCGCCTTTGGTGTGGCTATGCCTAAAGGCAAAACCATTATTCATGCCACCCTAGATCCAATGGATTTGAACAAGGATGTAGCAGCACAGCATGGTCTCATTGGCGACGCCAAACTGACACTACAAGCATTGAGCATGGCTATGCAACACCACTCCAAAGAGCCAGCAATGGCCAGAGCACAAGTGCCTGAACGCATAGCGCAAATCAGGGCCGAGTGGATGAGTGAATGGTTACCTAAACTGACCAATAATGAAGCGCCAATTAATCCGTACCGAGTGGTCGCAGAGCTTGACCGAATTGTCGATAAAGACAAAGTGGTCATCACCCACGATGCTGGCAGCCCACGAGATCAGACGACACCCTTTTGGCAAGCAACCAGTCCCCTTTCATACATTGGTTGGGGAAAAACCACCCAACTAGGTTACGGCTTAGGGTTGGCTATGGGTGCAAAATTAGCTGAACCAGATAAACTGTGCATCAATGTCTGGGGCGACGCAGCAATTGGCTTTACCGGCATGGACTTTGAAACTGCGGTTAGAGAGAACATTCCAATACTGTCCATTTTGTTCAACAATTTTTCCATGGCCATCGAAATACCCATCATGCAGGTGTCCACAGAAAAATACCGATCTACGGATATTTCCGGCAACTACGCAGACATGGCTAAAGCCTTTGGTGGTTATGGCGAACGAATAACTGACCCTAACGACATTGTTGCTGCCCTAAAAAGAGGCATAGAGGCAACACAAAACGGCCAGCCGGCGCTGTTAGAGTTCATTACAGACAAAGAAATTACAATTTCCAACGAGTAACCCATTCACAAACTGAGAGATATACAGAGAGATACTATGCAAGCAAAAGCGGTAGCACTAAAAACACGCCCAGAAGGCATGCCCAAGCCCGATGATTTTCAAATCATTGATATAGAAGCACCAGAACCTAAAGACGGACAGATTCAGGTCAAGAACCTGAGCATGTCAGTAGACCCCTATATGCGCGGTAGAATGGTTGACCGCAAGTCCTACGTACCACCGTTTCAAATTGGTGAAGTACTCACAGGCGGTTGTATTGGCCAAGTCGTTAAGTCTGCTAGCCCAGATTTCAAAGAAGGCGACTATGTCAGCAGCGCATTTGGTTGGAGAGAAGCATTTACCGAGTCTGCACAAGGTATTCAGAGCTTAGGCACTATTGTTGCCCCAGCGTCGGAATACTTAGGCGCAATCGGTATGCCTGGCATGACCGCTTATGTGGGTCTGCTAGAAGTTGGCGCCCTAAAAGATGGCGAAACCGTATTTGTTTCTGGCGCCGCAGGCGCCGTCGGCAGCATTGTTGGGCAAATCGCTAAACTGAAGGGTTGCACTGTTATCGGCAGCGCAGGTTCTGACGACAAAGTTGAGCTACTGACCAAAGAGCTAGGCTTCGACCACGCGTTCAACTACAACGACGGCAGCATTCTAGGTCATCTGAAAGAGTTGGCGCCAAACGGTTTGGACGTTTACTTTGACAACGTAGGTGCAGAGCACCTACAAGCGGCCATTATGTGCATGCGACCTTTCGGACGTATCGCGTTATGCGGCGCTATTGCCACATACAACGACACATCGCCACGCCCTGGCCCAAACAACTTGTCTATGGCTATCGGCCTAGGCCTGACCCTGCGCGGATTTATTGTGAATCACTTTGATCACCTTGCAGGTAAGTTCCGTAGCGATATGGAAGCATGGGTGACCAGCGGACAGATCATTACAAAAGAGACAGTCTATACCGGTATAGATCAGGCGCCAGAAGCCTTTATTGGACTCTTCAAGGGTTCTAATACTGGCAAGATGATTGTTAATTTCTAAGATCTTTTGGCGGTTAACTTTTAGTCTAGGGCTTTAGTCTAGGGCTTTAGCCTCAACCTATAGAGCAAATCTTTAGGTTGA
>CAJJAQ010000155.1 GCA_905182095.1 uncultured Pseudomonadales bacterium
ATCTTATGGGCAAAACGTTAATGCCCGGCTTTAATGATTCTCATACTCATATTTCTGGCAACCCAAGACGCTACATTGATCTCAGTGATACAGGCTCCATCATAGAGATACAGGCGTTAGTCAGAGACAAGGCTAAAGACTTAGGCCAAGGCGAATGGATTACCGGCTATGGCTGGTCGGAAGATGAGTTAACTGAGCAGCGCAAACCCAACCGTTACGATTTAGACGATGCAGCCCCCAACAACCCAGTTGTACTTACTCGCGCAGGCGCCCATAGCGCCGTAGCTTCCAGCATGGCGTTAGCAGCGGCAGGTATAAACGCCTCTACCCCAGACCCTAAAGGTGGCGTTATTGAGCACACAGACAGCGGCGAGCCCAACGGCATTATTCGCGAACGGCACAACCTAGTATTAGACCTTGTACCCGCAAGTAGCGAAGAGGAATTGATTGCCAGCTTAGAAGTCAACCTGCATCAATTACTGGCCAAAGGTATTACCAGCATTACAGACGCACAAAAGACCCCGGCGGAATATCAACGCTGGGAAACCCTATATGAGCAAACCCAGCTTGCCTTACCCAGAGCGTCGCTACAATTTGAATGGCAAGACCCGGCTGCAATTACGGCTTTGAAAGAGCGTGTAGGCGAAGGCAACGACAATTTAAAAATCGGCCCGATAAAAATTTTTGTCGATGGCGGCTTTACTGGCCCAGCAGCGTACACCATAGACCCTTACCGCAATCAGGCCAGCTATCGCGGCTATTTAAATATGCCGGAAAACGAACTGGTTAGTCAGATCAACGAAATCCATGATGCCGGTTGGCAGATGGGCATTCACGCCATCGGCGACGCGGCAATTCAGCTGGTGGTAGATACCTTGGCAGACACCTTAACTCGAGCGCCTAAAGTCGATCATCGCCACTATCTAAACCACTTTTCCATGCGCCCACCTGAGCAGACCATGAAAAAAATGGCAGAGCATCAAATTCATATCACACAGCAAGCCAATTTCACCTACACCTTGGAAGGTCGTTATGCGGAAAATCTAGATGGTTTTCGTTTAGCCCATAACAATCCAATTAAGTCGCCCATGGAGCATGGCGTGCTGGTTGCACTGTCCAGTGACATATTGCCCATCGGGCCGTTAGTGGGACTTTATGCAGCGGTAACGCGCAAGGGTATGAGTGGCAAAGTGTATGGGCCAGACGAAGCCATTAGCATGGCTCAGGCGCTGCGTGCTTATACACAGATCGGTGCGTTCATAAACTTCGATGACGACATTAAGGGCACCCTTGAACCGGGTAAATATGCCGACATGATCGTTTTGTCTGATGACATATTGAACATCGATGCGGAACAAATATTGGAGGTTGAAGTATTACAAACCTATATGAATGGCGAGTTGGTGTATGCAAAAGCACAAACGCAGATGTAGTCGAAAGTAAACCCAACAACAGTTTTTCCCGCTTTGCGCCTGCCGTTGCTGTAATGGCGGGACAAGCGAAGCGGGAAACAGCATCGATTTATTGCATAAGAGTAACTACGCCGACAGCCCTTAATTGGCTACCGATGCATCCATTGCGGCAACTAATTCTGCGCTCATGGGTGCGGCGGCTTCAGCTTCCAGACACTCAGTTAGCTCTTCGCGGTTCTTTACACCCAAAACCACAGTATCTACCCCGGGCATGGATAAGGCATATAAATGGGCAAGGTAGGCAGGGCTCAGACCATTGCTTTTTGCCAATTCACGAAAACCTGCGCTACGCTGAAAATCTTTTAGCTCAGCAGATTTAGGGTGCACGTCGCGATCAATAGCGTCCGTCAATGAACCAGCAGCAACGGCCCTAATACCCATTACGCCTATACCTGCATCCTCAGCCTTACTGATCACTTGGCGTGGCATTGGAACTTCCTCGGTTAATGCCATTGAGGCTGATGAGTCGAGTAAATTGGTTATGCACTGAACCACATCTGGGCGCTGATGAGCACTTACCACGGCAAGATTTTCGCTCTGAGTACTGGCTGTGGTGACACCCCAAGCGCCAATACGGCCGCTGGACTTAAGGCGTTCAAAGGCAGGTATCACCGCATTTTGATATTTGCTCATAGGCACAGCTATGCGCGGCAAAATTTTCGCCTGACGCCCGTCGCTCCAGCCATCCGCAATGACAAAGCCGTGCAAGATAAAGACATCTACGTAATCACGCCCCATGCGGGCAAAACTCTCATCCAGAGACGCGCTCAAGGTGGCAAAAATATCTTCCTCGGGGCAGTCGCCAAGCAAATATTTTGTCGTCAAATGTACGTCTTTACGCATACCTTCTGCAAAGGCTTGACCCATCACACTCTCAGCTTCGCCTTTACCATACATGGGTGCCATATCGAAAAAATTAATACCGGAATCTGCTGCAAGACGCACAGTTGCCAAGGCTTCACTTCTATCTGTGGCGCCCCAAACTTGACCAATACCGCCGCCACCTAGCGTCAACCGACTGACCTCAAAACAATTGCCGAGCTTTTGATACCGCATACCTATTCCTTTACTAATGTGTTTCTAAAGACAATTTGTACCACATCTAACAACTACCAGTCACACCGAGTTACCTGTATTGAAAACAGTTCTTGCCCAGTCGTGTTTTTACCCATGCCAACCCAAATAGATCACTGCGTACACCTCGCCTAACTCTTGCTTAAAGCTCGCCCAGCTAGCCCCTCACTCACATCTAAATAATGCCGTTTGACGCCAGTTGTCTGGGGCAAAAGCCATTAAATACGGTAGTTTTTGCTGGGTGCGCAATAGCTTGAATACCGGTACAGGGCCAAAATTAGAGCGAAAAGTATTGCCCTGCTTGGGGACAGGCAGCGCCAGGGCTAACACGTGCCTATAGACCAACCGGTATCTCTTTGTAGATACTCAATGTACTGCTAAAACTTGTAATGGGGACTAACGAATGAAGGCAATCAGAATTCGCATCACGGCCATAATAATCGGCGCTCTTGGCCTTGCCATGATGGTATCTGGCGTTGAGCTTATCGGCTTGGGCGGCACACCCTATTACGCAGTGGCCGGCGCACTCATGTTGGTTAGTGCTGTGGGCTTGTTTAACAGCAAACCTCGAGGCTTCTTTATCTTTGCTGGCGTGTTGCTACTCACCCTTGCGTGGGCAGTCTACGAGGCAGGTAACGAGTTTTGGCTGGTTGGCTCGCGTATTTGGATTATTGGGCTATTGGCTCTATGGCTGAGTACTCCGGGCATAAGACGCGCCTTATGGCCGGACAATACCCCTACCCTATTTAGCCTGCGCACAGTGCAAATCTCTGGCGGCGCCAGCGCACTGGTGCTCATCGCCATGAGCGCAAATCTCCTCAGCAGCAATATTCAAAGCGATGTTCAAAGCATAGATGACACAGTTTATTCAGAAGCTCAAAACCCATCAGACTGGACTGCTTACGGTGGCAGCAATGCTGGCACTCGCTATACCCCCCACGCACAAATCAATGCTGGGAATGTCAGTGATCTTGAACAAGTCTGGGTAGCCGACACCCAGCGTATCGGTCGCTTCAGCGGCACACCGCTACAAATTGGCGACGGCCTTTATTTGTGTACTGCACAAAATGTCATGATTTCTTTAGACCCAGATACGGGCGCAGAGCGCTGGCGCTTTGACCCCAAAAACGAAACTCGCGCTTTTGGCATTTTGGGTAATTGCCGTGGCGTTACCCACTATAAACTCCCAGACGTGCCTGCAGGCGTAGCTTGTGCAGAACGTATCTTTACCGCTACGACAGACGCGCGCTTGATCGCCGTAGATAAAGAAACCGGCTTGCCCTGCGAAAGCTTTGGTAGCAAGGGGCAAATTTCCTTACTCGCAGGCATGGGCGAAGTAAAACCCTACTACTACTTTGTCACCTCTCCCGCCACCGTTGCCAGCGGCGCATTGGTAGTAGGCGGCTGGGTCATGGACAACCAAGAAACCCAAGAGCCATCTGGTGTCGTACGCGGCTATGATCCAATGAACGGAGAATTACTGTGGGCCTGGGACATGGGCCGCGAAGGCAACTCCGGCCTACCGGCGAATGGCGAGACCTATACCCGCGGCACCCCCAATGTTTGGAGTCTTACGTCAGCAGACGATGAGCTAGGTTTGGTTTACGTACCCACGGGCAACGCCACTCCAGATTACTTTGGCGGCCACCGCACTCAGGTGATGGACAAGTATGCCAGCTCAGTTGTAGCAATTGACGCAAAAACTGGCCTTACCCGCTGGCATTTTCAGACTACCCATCACGACATTTGGGACTACGATGTACCTTCACAGCCATCCCTAGTGGACTTAACCATTAACGGCGAAGAGCGTAAGACCGTCATCGTGCCAACCAAACGTGGCGAAATATTCATGCTCGACAGAGCGACCGGAGAAGTGATTACCGAAGTCACCGAGCGGCCAGTACCGCAGACCGATATACCTGGCGAACGCAGCACGACAACTCAACCCTTCTCAACCGGCATGCCCTCATTTGCCTACCCAAAGATCCGCGAGCACGATCTTTTTGGCATTACCCCACTGGATCAAATGGCTTGCCGTAAAACCTTTCTGAATTTGCGCTATGAAGGGCCAATGACGCCCCCCTCAACTGAAGGCACGCTGCTCTATCCTGGCCCAGCTGGAGGCATGAACTGGGGCAGCGTAGCAATAGATGAGCAACGCCAGTTGATGGTGGTCAATAACTTACAACTGCCGTGGATCATTCATATGATTCCAAGAGAAAACGAGTTAACCAGCACTGAGGGAGACTTCAACCCAGGTTACGGTATTGGTGGACCCCAACGCGGCACACCCTTTGCGGCTAAAGTAGAACTATTCTCGTCCCCTCTGAGCTTGCCCTGCATAAAACCGCCTTTTGGTGAAATAGCAGTTGTAGATTTAACTACACAAAAAATCGTCTGGCGGCGTGGTACCGGCACCTGGAATTTAGGCCTACCTTACGCTGCAGGCACCACGGTGACAGCCGGTGGTCTTATCTTCATGGGTGGAGTTATGGATGGTTATCTGCGGGCAATCGACGTGAATACCGGTGAGGAGCTGTGGAAAGACAGTCTGGCCAGCGCATCGGAAGCCACGCCTATGAGCTATGTAAGCCCTAAAACAGGCAAGCAATACGTGTTGGTGACAATCCCCGGCCAACGTGGGCCCAGCCAAGAAGAATCTCACGGGGTTGGCGATGACGCAGTTGACGCTCCTCAGATACAAGGCGGTAAAGTCATCGCTTATGCGCTACCGCAGCGGTTGTGATACTAAAGATGAGGTAAAGCCGGCAGCTTTCGATGTCGGCACAATTGCATCGACAACCCAAAACAAATATCTCTTACGCACCGGCTAGAATCACCAGTAACCCTCAAAAACAGACCGAAGGCCTAGCCGAGGTTACCCGTCCAGCAACTGGTGCCTATTACCCTTAAGCTACTTGATCTCGCACCAACGGTCCTAGAGTCGCTGCACAAGATTGAGCCGCTTCAACACCTTTGATAACAAAGTGCTCTTTGAAGAACTCAGGCTGTCCGTCGCTTAAGAAGTCTTGGGGAGTTAAAACCGCAGAGAACACGGGTACACCAGTATCTAGCTGCACACGCATTAGGCCGTCAATCACGGCACTAGACACGAATTCATGTCGGTATATGCCGCCATCAACAATCAATCCTGCAGTGACGACAGCGGCATATTCATTGCTTGCAGCAAGTATTTTAGCCTTTAGTGGAATTTCTAGAGCACCGGGCACCTCAATAAGGTCGACCTGACGGGTATCTAGCTCTTTGAATTCCTTGAGAAAGGAATCTCGCAGCTGATCCACTATATCGCGGTGCCAACAAGATTGTATAAACGCTATACGTCCGCGCTGTGAGGTATCGGAGAAGTTTGAATTAAATGTAGTCATCTGTTGCTTGCCTTAAGTTCAGTTAAACAACAGGGCAAACGAGGATGCTTTGATAGCTGCACAGGAAGGTGCAGACACAGGTAAACCTCATTCTCATAACCAGACTTTAACTGTCGGCCTCGGAATCACACCGAGTCTGCTGTCCTCTACCTTTAGGTCTGTACCACTTAGTTTGCAAAAAAATTGCCGACTATGTTTCTACATGAGGTAGAGCGCCCGCGGGCTACGCTTGCGCGATTACCGCCGGTGGGGATTTTCACCCCGCCCTGAGAATCATCGTTAAATAGACGATCTATGGAGTATACGTAACAAGGCTAGCATTTTACAAACACAAATTTCGCCAACCACTGACGCACTACCAAACGCAAAAATAGCCGCCTAGAAATTGATCTCTTGATCGCCATATAAGCTAACGGCGACAGTAGCTTGCTGCGGGAACGCCGCTATTGGCTGATTATGAGGATCATCGCTAAGCCACGGGCCTTGCACCACGGCTACCTCCTCGCGTCAGACTATAGGCACAAATACCTGCCGGCGTTTCACCAGTCGCGCAATTATTGAACAATTCTAGATTTACTCTCACCCCAATAACGGTCGCGAAGCAGACGTTTATACAGTTTGCCCGTAGGCAAACGAGGTAACTCCGCCTCATAGTCGATAGAGCGAGGTATTTTCTGGCGAGACAAATGCTCAGAAAGATAGGCGAGCAATTCTTCAGTAAGGTCGTCGTTCCCTGCCACACTGGGAATAGTTTGAATGACAGCTTTTACTTCTTCGCCTAAATCCACATTGGGCACGCCGAATACCGCCGCATCTGCAACTTTCGCGTGAGCGATTAGCAAATCCTCACATTCTTGGGGGTAAATATTTACCCCACCAGAAATAATCATAAATGTCTTACGATCGGTGAGGTACAAAAAGCCATCGTCATCCACATAACCTACATCACCGACGGTGGTCATTGAGCCATCTACAGAAGTCGATTCAGCGGTCTTACTTGGGTCGTTGTGGTAGCTGAACTCAGTAGCAGTTTTGAACCAAAGAGTGCCGGGTTCGCCGTTGGGTAAAGGTTGCATTGCATCGTCTAGAATCATCAGGTCGCCCAAAACCACTTTACCCACTGTGCCCTGGTGAGCCAGCCACTCTTGAGAATTGCATGCTGCAAAACCTAAGCCTTCTGTAGCGCCATAATATTCGTGAATAATTGGCCCCCACCACTCAATCATTTGCTGCTTCACCATTACTGGACAAGGCGCAGCCGCATGTACGGCTATTTCTAGCGAAGACAAATCGGCACTAGTGCGCTCGTCTTCTGTGAGCTTCAACATACGGCTAAACATGGTTGGCACAAGCTGAGAATGGCTGACCTGATAGCGCTCTATCAAATGCAGGTATTCGAGTGGATCGAAGCGTTCCATTATCACCACGGTACCGCCTATGCGCAGGGTCAGACTAACTGCTGCTTGAGGTGCCGAGTGATACAACGGCGCTGGTGAGAGATAAATCATGTCCTCTCGATAACCCCACAAAGCGCCTAAGAACTGAAAAATCGGCAGTGGTTCAGAGGGCGGTTGCTGAGGTAACGGTCGAATAATACCTTTGGGCTGACCGGTAGTACCGGACGAATAGAGCATAGAAGTGCCCAGAGTTTCTGCTGCTAAAGGCGCTGTAGAACAGCCATTCACTGCGGTGGAAAAATCCACCATTGCCTCGGGTAACTGAACATCACCCGCATCTGTGACAAGGACCATCTGAATATTCGGGCAACTGGTTAATGCCTCTGCAACAACGTCAATTTTGGATTTCGAGGTAATAAGAACTTTCGATTCTGAGTTGTTAACAATATAGGCCAGTTCGTCTCCGGTCAGATAAGAGTTAATACAGGTGTAATACAGCCCGGAGCGCTCGCCCGCTGCACAAGACTCCATGTAGCGCTCGTTATTTTCCATAAAGATGGAATAATGATCTTGAAAGCCAAGACCCTGAGCACTTAAGAAATGCGCTAGTTGATTTGAGCGCGCTTCGAATTCTGCATAGCTCACTGTAATACCACTACCAGCCATGATGAAGGCAGCTCGGTCTGGATGGGTTAAAGCATATTTTCCTGGATACATAAAACTCCCGTGTTATCTTTCTTTTTGATAATTATGTTGATAATTATTTTTATAATCATTTTTGTGGTTTTTTTTCGTAAATTTTCCTGCCATTCCGCCTACCAAATTCTGACAGTTCAACTTACTCAACCGCTTGTTCCAGCAGATTTCGTCGCCACGTTAGAAAGCCAGAACAATCAGTCGGCCAGAGCTTTCTCAAAGGCTGCAAGGGCAAATATTGATACGGCAACGAAAGTGAAGATCATGCCTACTCCACCCCCTAAAAACCCCAGCGCTCCGGCCAAATCGCCCTCACCATAAGGTGTTGTAGAAACCGAAAGCCCTCTGTTAGCAGCAAAATTGCCAGCCCAATAAAACACTGTATTTGCCCACCCAGTAATGATCATCCCCCAGCCAGCCCACTTTTCGCGCCCGCCAGTCAATGCCAAGGTTTGCATCACATAAGCGGCGCCGGCAATCATCACGCCATTCAAAATGCCGCCAACGTGGGCAGCCTGCCAACCTCTGGTAGAACCAGGGATCGCCACTTTCCACTCTGGAAATGGCCACAAGGTAACGGCGTCTAACAAAGAGAATATGAGCATCACCCCTGCGAGCAAACCTATCAGTAGGACGACCATTGCGTTACCTATTACTAAGTATCTCAATTTATCGTTTTGCGGCATCAAGTTTCTCCAACTTATGTTTTAAGCAAGCTTGTCATTTTGTCATTGTCTAAAGTCAAAACGTCGTTATCTTGGCGATAAAATTCTCGCCATGCTAGCGCTATAGGGTTTTGCTCACCATTACAAATTGGGTGGTTGCGCGGATGGTAGGAGCGCGCAAATACCGGCAGAGATGCGTAGGCCAAATCCCATGCGAAGAGTGCAAAAAACTTCCAAGCTTTAAGCTTATCTTTGAGGCGCCGGTAACGACACTCACCCTTAACCATTATTCGATAAGCTTTAAAGGTTTCCCAACAAATATGCAGAAAAGCAAATAGCACCATAAAGCGCCGGTAAGCTTCCGAGTTCGGGTAACTGGCCTTGAAAAAATCAAAGGCTACGCCACCATGCTCCACCTCTTCAACCTGATGCCAAACCCACAAAGCACGAATTGTCGGATCCGCATCCTCCATTAACTCTTCATACCGATTGAGAATAATCATGCCGCCAAGAAAGGTAAAAGTTTCGTAGCCTGCGGTAAATCCGATATGAAATTTTTTGTCTTTTTTGGCGAAAATCTTAGCAAAATAATTTTGTGCACCCTGATCTAATGCCGGAAGGCTTGGATACTTCTCACCCATCTTCGCCGTCCACTTAACAAAGTTAAAGGCGTGATGTGCTTCCTGGCCGATTAAAGCCTGCACCTCGCCGAGTAACTTCTCATCATGAATATCGCCACGATAGGCACGCATGGTTTTAACCAAGAAACGTTCGAAATGCGGCACGTGAACGCCCAAAGCATTAATAAACATTGAAAATTCCGGGTTAGTACGACTCCACAACGGGTCTGCGACTTGGCCTTCGGCCAAATCGAATTTCAATGGTCGGACCGGTATATGGTCCATTGGATGTGCGTTCACTGGATGTGCGTTCATTGTTAGCCCTCTTCAAACTCAGGATAGCCTAAAGGCAGTGGGCTGCAACCCCGGATTTGCCGTCATTGATGACTGGTGGTACGGCACTTATATGTAGTAATTTGTTTGCTGCTAATAAATATCAATTTTTTTCATAGCCACCTTGACGCGAAGCCAAGGGCTGAACTTTAGGGACGTTACGTTATGCGCAGATTTAGGCTAAATAAAACCACTGCTCTGTCGATTATTTGGCTAATTCTAACTGCCCTAGCAATACAAGCGACGGCTGCGGCAAGCGCTCCCCACCCCGACAGAGATGCTGATAAAAACGCAGAGAATAGCGCTGAGATTCACTGTGAATATTACCAACCCGGCGAAAAGCACCTGTACTGGGGAGACCTCCACGTACACACCGCATACTCTTTAGATGCCTACGCTTTCGGCACCCTTAAAACACCACAACAGGCCTATGCATTTGCACGAGGCGAAGCAATGATCCTACAAGATGGTTCAAGAGCCCAGCTAGACAGGCCACTGGACTTCGCCGCAGTGACCGATCATGCCGAATGGTTCGACTTGCTGCACATCTGCACAGATCCAGAGAAATTTGACGATCCGTATTGCGAGCGCCTACGAAAAGACAGTTCAATGGAGAACGGCTCCAGTTTATTTGCCGATTATGTGATACCCACCATTACCCAAGAATCACCCCAGGCCACGCCAATATGCCTAGCAGACCCAGCAAAGTGTGAACGGGCCGCAAAGTCGCAGTGGCAACGAGTACAAGACCAAGCCAATGCAGCAAACGATCCATGCCAGTTCACCGCACAAATTGGCTACGAGTGGTCTTACACCAAGTCTTTCAGCCACTCTCATAGAAATATTATTTTTGCTAACGGCAACGTTACCAAAGATGCTATCGACTATATAAGACACCCCACCCTGCCTGCCTTATGGCAACAATTAGAACAGCAGTGCCGTCCAGAAGATGACTGTGACGTATTGGCCATACCGCATAATACTAATATGGGGGACGGTACTACTTTTGACGTAGAGACCGAAGACGATAGGACACTACAACTGCGCAGCAAGTACGAACGTTTGGTGGAGATCCACCAAGAAAAAGGTAACAGCGAATGTTTATCGCCTCTCAAATCCGATGAAAGCGGCGACTGCAGCTTTGAAAACTACATCACCAATCATTCCAGACCCAAAGCTAAAGACCAATTCAGCGATGCAGAGTGGGCAAAAATGCGCGGCACCTACGTGCGCGGATTATTAATGCGCGGTTTAGCCGCCTACCAAAACTCCGGCAAAGTTCAACGCAACCCACTGCAAGTGGGCATCATTGGTTCCACTGACAACCATGCAGGCACCCCCGGCCATGTCAACGAAGCCGCATGGCAAGGAGCAGTTTTCGGTCTAGGTGATTTAGATCGCACAATGGCACGCCAGGTCTTCAATCCAGGCGGTTTAGTGGCTGTCTGGGCGGAGGAAAATACCCGCGAGAGCATTTTTGCAGGGCTGAAACGCAGGGAAGTTTACGCCACCAGCGGACCTAGGATCAGCGTCAGACTAACTGCCAACGCCCAAGGCGACAACCTAAGCTGCGCAACGGACAAAGCTTCCGCCTCCAATGTCAGCATGGGCGGAAACTTCAACAAGGCTGAAGATACCCCCTCTTTCAAAATCCACGCTCAAGCCGATCAAATGCCGCTACAAGAGATTGAAATCATCAAAGGTCAATACAAAAACGGTGAATTTGAGGAATCAAAAACTACAGTTTGGAAGCGCTCGGACACTGGCAGCGATATCTGCCAAATATGGCAAGACCAAAATTTCGACCCGGAGGCGCCAGCCTTTTGGTACGCGCGCATCAAACAAGCACCCACCCCACGGTGGTCGGCTAACTTGTGCCAGAAAGCCGGAAGATGTGAAGAATTTCCAGGCGCAGACGTCATGATTCAAGAACGCGCTTGGACATCGCCAATTTGGTACCTACCTGAGCAGTAGAGAAATTTATGCATTTAAAAACCTTTCAGCGGCCCTACAACTGGGCAGAAATCGACGCCGCAGTCCTATCCATGGGTGGCGCTATTTTGCAGGACTTGCTCACAGAGGCTGAATTAGCTGGGCATAATCAAGCCGCAGACGACTACGTTAACCAGCATCAACAAGAAGGCCTAGCTGATACCGGTTCTGCCGGCTACGATGCGTTTTTGGGCAGAAATACCATCCGCCTCCACGGCCTGATAGAAAAGCTGGCAACGTCAGCAGAACTTATTGGCGATCCACAGTTGTTTGCCTGGGCCTCGCGCATGCTTGCGCCAGTGGCCAGCTCAGTATTGCTTAACGCCGCTGAACTGATACAAATACAGCCACCGGAACCTGCGCAGTTGTTACACAGAGATTCAGATTCTTGGCCCCTACCCATCGACGAACACCCCGTCGTTACAAATGCCATAATCGCCTTCGATGACTTCACTGCAGAGAATGGTGCCACCGTCGTCGTGCCGGGTAGTTGGCAATGGCCAATGGAGCGACGAGCAAAGCCTGCTGAGTGCGTTCAAGCGATAATGTGCAAAGGCAGCGCTCTACTATTCAGAGGCGATATGATCCATGCAGGCGGAGAAAATAGCAGTAAGAAGAGCCGCAGAGCTTTATCCATTTCCTATTGCGCAGGTTGGTTACGGCCTGTTGAAAATAGCTACCTGAATGTCAGTAAAGAAACGGCGAGTGCCCTGCCCGATCTTGTCAAAGCGTTGCTTGGCTACACTGTCCACGATGGCAGTAAGTATAATGGCGGCGTTGTTGGATTATACGAGAACGGGGATCCGATGGAGTTTTTCCAACGCTGATTTTAGGTTAAGAAGAAAGGCTTATTGAAGGAAAGAGATCAAGCACATAGGTTGGTTGGCGTTACAGACAAAATTAGAGGTTAATCGCCGGGAAGTTAGTCATGCGCAGAGCGTCTTGCAAGTGCAAAACGCTAACCGAAACTGCACTTATTCCCCAGCGGTTGGCGCCTGCCACTCACTTTCAAGCAAACGCGCGCCGCGTAATATATTGCCCATGGCATAGTTACCCTCGTGGCAAGCATACTCGTAAACCTTACCCTCACTAGCCTGCCATACATACTTACCACTCCAAGGTAGGGTCCAAGCGGTTTCGTCAACTACAGTAAAGTCGTAAATCAAATCACCAGTCTCAGCCATGCTGAAACGTTCTTCTACATGTAAGTTTTCATCCGCGCCGACAAGCCCGTTCACCCTCTTAAAGTTCTTAGTTTTCACCACTAAGACATCATCTTCCCAGTAGCCGATGGAATCGCCTAGCCATTTACGGTTGAGGTCTGGTGTATGTTCAGAATCGATGCGAATAATCCGCGCATCGTGCACCATCTCCTGCAAAATCATCACATGATTTTCGGTCTGCACAATGCGCTTGTGGTTGTTGTATAGACTAGAAATAGTCGGCACCGTAGAGCCAAAGCTGATTAAACAGCGTTCGGACGGCGCTAAGCTCTCTGGACCGTCGAATGGACCAGGACCATCATTAGCTAGCCAAGAAGCTTTGCCGTCGTTTTCATAGAGGAAGCTCTGGTAACGTGCCGCAATACTTGCCCTCGCGACTGGCACCATTTCAGGCTGACGACCATTAGGGGGATCGTAAATAACAGAGGTTCTGACCTTGCCGTCCATTTCGAAAACTTCGCTACCGGGGTCGATCCAAAAGGCGTTGTAACCGCCAACGCCACCAGACCCAGCCGTATTGTCACCATCACCGCCTTGAGGTGGCGCTTCGCGATCGGGATCACTTTCGTTTTCGGACGCCCACTCTATGGCAATGCCGGCAGCCCAATTGAGTAAATCGGCAAACCACGGATACAAATATTCTGTTTCACCGAGAAACTCAGGTCGCTCAAGAGGCGTTAACGTGCCGGTGTCGTATACTCCGGAAAAATCAGGCTTACCAGAAGACGTGCGCTTTATTTCTGCCTGCGCAAACACCACGCTCATTAAAGCGACAATGCCGATCGTTGCTAGAATTAACCTTTTCATACACTCCCCCGAGAAAATTTAACCAAATCCCACTTTGAACAATCGCAGTAAACCAGTCACCGCCGTCTGCAAGAGCCGCAACGACTCGCCTTAATACCAAACGCCAAAACTTAGCGCC
>CAJJAQ010000156.1 GCA_905182095.1 uncultured Pseudomonadales bacterium
CTTTCGCATTCTTACCCCTTTTTGTGCTTGTGCCGACACTGGGCAAAATAATGGATTTACAGTTTCAAAACCAAATGGCCGCGCGCTATGCGGTGTGGGAGCGTACCGTTTGGTTTGACAACTTGTCCGGTGAAAATCGAGACGACTTTGTTGTTAGTGGTAATAAGTGGGAAAGCGTCGCACTGCGCAGTGAGAGTGAAGTGGTGAATTCGCTGAAGAACCGCTTCTTTTTGAATCATTCCTCAGGTCCCATCAGGCCTATTCGCAGTTCTGATGTAAACCTAGGCGGCGGACCTGGCAGTTCTGTTTGGACCTATATGCAAAGCAATAACAGCATGTACGAGTCGACTTCAGTGACTTCGTTTTCTGAGCAAGACACACCAGGGCTTGCTTATGGCGTTACGGAGTTTTTTGCGGACGGTTTGGCTGTTATCAAAAAGCCAATAAACTTTTTGTTAGGTGCAATAGGCAACGACAACGAAGATTTGTTTGGTTTTCCGTTGTTAAGTTCAGCCAAGGGTTATTATACCCCGACAGTCAAAACCAAGCTTAACGTAAGCGGCGCCCATGGTGGCGGCACATCAACCTGGGATCGTACTAACGGCGGTTTTTCGCCAGGCATTGAAAGCGCAATATTTCAAAGCTGGGACGGCGTTCTAACAAGCCGTGGCGCAATACTCTCTGATGGTTGGAGCGCACAGAGCGTCGCTCACTATAAGGACAGAGTGGATGACCTTGTGCCCTCAGATGTCTTCGATAACGCAGTAATCAATGGAATTATAAGCTTGGCTGCAGCTCTGGAAAACGGCAAAAGCAATAGTGCTATAGGCAAGTTGAAATTTGGCGATGTGAGTATTGAACCCATGCCATTGCGCCAAGGTGACCCCGCGCCAATTGAGTGCCCCAAGGGCGTTTGCGAATTCGTGGATTGATGATTTATGAAAAGCGCTAAATTAACACTGATCTTCTTCCTCTCCATACTGGGTAGTTATGCCGGCGCGGACTGTGATTTCGATGATTTTCCAGTGCACCCCGAAATGAAGCTGGTGCCGATACTGGGGTCGGGGACACTGCACAATAACCAACCTATGGCGGTTAAAGGTTTCTATGCTCCGAATCTAGATGAAGGTGTGTTAGTTCGTTTTTATACGAGAAAGTGGAACGACGAGATAGCTACGTCGGTTTTGGCGCCTTGGAAGCAAATATCGACTTTTGTGGACGGTTGCCTAAGCACGGTGCAGTACGCCGAGACTGATCACGGTACTGAAGGGCGGTTAAGCATGACCGACCATCTCGTTAATGTGACTGGGGTTCCTTTGGGTGCAGGCACCGTGATGCCCGATGACGCAGTAGTTGTTACCGACACGGTAATGGACGATGGCGCAAAAAAAGGTCGGGTTACGTTGGCTGCAAGTGGTAAATCGCCGGCACAACTCGCACGCTTTTATCGCAGTGTTATGACCAAGAAAGGTTGGGCGTTGGAGCAAAGTTTTGTTGAAGATGAAGCTCGGGTTCTGGTTTTTCGCGATGGTCCAGCGCTAAACAACGTTTTACTCGTGCCTATGCCCAGCGGCACGCAGATATTGATCAACCATGAGGAACCGCAGTGAAATTCTTGCAGCGCGGGCAAACAATGGTCGAATATCTAGTGGTTGCTATGGCGTTAGCCACTTCCTTTTTTATTGCTCAGAATACTGATTGCCCCGGCTATGACAACTGCATCGCCAAGTTGGCAGGGTCCGTGCACAGTCGTTATCAAGGTTATTCAAATTCTATAACGGACCTTCACTTCTATCCAGACGGTAATCCAGTCAAACCTTTTCTAGGCGGCGGTAATGCTGGTGGCGGTGGCGGTGGCGGTAGCGGTGGCGGCAGTGTTGGCGGCGGCGGAGCCGGCGGCGGGCCAGTAGCTCCAAATCAGGGACTGTATAAAGAAAACAAAGTGCAGGACTCTAACGGAGCAGATATTGGCGTTCTACGCAACAACGGTAACGTTGTTGATGATAACGGCGACGTCGTAGGCACATACGAAAACGGTAAGTTTACTCCCAACGGCGGTAATGAGCAGACTGCCAGTGTGGCTGCTGGGATTGTTGACGAAGAGGGCAATAATGTTCTCCCAACGGCTTTGGTCGACTGCGATACTGGTGCAGTTAAAAGGTTTGTTTATATAAGCACCGTCAACGCCAAACTCTACGATCCGTTTACTCTGGATATAGTGGAAAGTACCGATTGCAGAGCCGCTAATACGCAACAGGTATTTGACTCAGCGGGTAGGGTTGTCGAGGGCAGCGCATTGGTTGACGGGTTTTACTACTCCTCAATCCTTGTGCCGCCAAATCCAAATGGCGACCCGCTATTACCGGATGGCGAGGTTGTGATGGTCACACATGTTTTGGTCGATGGCGCGGGGTTTCCGATTCCAAATGCAGCGCCTATCTTTGATTGTGCCGTGTTGCCGAACGACTGGGAGGCGCAAAGCGGAACTCTGATCGACAGTTATCTGAAATTGGCGGAAGAAGGCAACGTGATTGGCTCCGGGTCTGGAACAGGACAGCTTTGCGCTGAGAATAGGCAAATTGGCAATCTTTCGAACATGGTGTTTGGACCAGAATATTTTGATCCGCCGGATGGTGAGCTGCCACCGCCTATTGATGCGGAAGATTGAGATTTAAATTTTGACGATTTTTCAGGTTAACCACGATGAATCGCCGATTGTTGATAAATAGAAGTTTAAAGGGACCGTTGGGTCTGATTACCAAATCTTTAGTGAATGTAGAGGGTTTAGATGTCTGAAGTATCTGTGTCGAAGTTAGCAATTATTGCTGTTGTTGCCGGTTTAGCCGCCGCAGCTGGAGCGATGTTTTTCTTGAGCGGGATTGAAGAAAAATATCGCAAGGCTGCTGAACCAGAGCCCGTCCCAATGATCAGTGTCATTGTACCGCGTATTAATATGGCACGTGGCGACCGCTTGGAACGAAACCTCTTGGCATCAAGAAGTATTCCTGTTGAATTCGCTCCGGCAAACGTTCTGCAGGCAAAAGACATTGAGATGGTGGTAGACCGTACTTTGTTGGCGGATATCCGTACTGGGCTGCCAATGACTTGGCTCTCTGTGACCTCCACCAAGGCAAGGAAGTTTTCTGATGTGGTGGAAATTGGGCGTCGAGCAAAATCCATGCGAGTCTCTGAAGTTGACTCTATTGACGGCCTTCTCCGCCCCGGTGATCGTATTGACCTAATGGGCACGTTTGAGTTGTCAGATCTTGGCTACACAACTGCACAGGGTGGCGATAGTTCAATGCCCGACGATGCTGTGCTTGCAGTATTGGAAAACGTTGAAGTGCTTGAATCTTCGCGGGTAGATAAAAATGGTCGTAAATACGAGTTTAAGACAGACAAGAATTCTAAAGATGGCATAGACCTAGATTTTACTTTGCTAACGCTTAATCTTAGCCCACGGCAGGTAGCCCGGCTGGAACTGGCAGAATCAACTGGATCTCTTTTTGCCGTGCTGCGTAACCCTAACGATACAGGCACTACTGACTTTGAGTACATAGGGCTCGACGTCCTTTTGACCAAAGACACACCGCCTTCCTCAGACATCGTGTTGACCGCGGATGGAAAGCCAGCTGGTCGTGTTGTTGGTGATCAGGTTGTAGATAGTGATGGCAATGTTATTGGCGAGATAGTCGACGGTGAAGCTGTGACATTTAATGGTGAGCCGCTCGGTAGCATCGTAAGAAACGTGTCTGACGATGACCCCATTAATAGAGTTAAAGAAGTTGCCGATATCGTTCGCGATGCCAATGGCAAAATGATTGGCCGCATAGTCGATGGCCAAGTGGTCGATCGAGCAGGCAATGTAATAGGTACAGTGATTAACGGCAAAGCGGTTAGCAATAACGGCGGAAGCCTCGGTAGTATAGAGAAATCTGCATCGTTGGACGAGAACGGCCGAGTTGTAGATCTATCATCAAGTGCCGTTAAACGAGACCTTGTATTGGGCAGCGATGGCAAATCAATAGGTGTGATCGTTGGTGATCAAGTATTGGATGCTCAGGGTAATGTTGTAGGAAAAATTGTCGACGGCAAAGCCGTAGCCATGGACGGCAGTGACCTCGGCACCGTACGCAGAAATGTTGGCATTGCTGATGCAATTAACCAGATAAAAGAAGTTGCAACTGTAGTTCGTGACCGCTCCGGTCGAGTAATAGGTAAAGTTGTAGACGGCAACGTGATTGATGCTCAAGGGAATATCGTTGGACGTATTGACGAAAACGGACGTGCTGTAGCAAACGATGGCGCTGCTTTGGGCACTATTGATCGTGGCGTTGCATTGGACTCGAACGGACTCGAAGTAGAACTAGACGACTCTGTAGCATCACGCAAAGCGACCCGCACTGAAAGAGTGGTACGTGACGCTAACGGTGTTGTTTTGGGTCGAGTTGTCGATGGTAAACTGGTCAACGACAAAGGCGAAGTAGTCGGCACAGTGGACGCGTCGGGTAGGGCTCGTAGTCTGACCGGTGCAGAGTTAGGTACCGCATCTATTGCACTGGTTAATGCACAAGGCGCGATCGTTGGTGAAACCACTCAAGTGGTGAGAGATGCGCGCGGTAACGTAGTTGGACGCGTAGTAGACGGTCAGGTGATTGATAACGACGGAAAAGTCGTCGGAAAGATAGGCGCCAACGGCAAGCCAGTTGCGAATGATGGTTCCAGTTTAGGCTCCGTTGAAACTGCCCTATTGGATGCTTCAGGAAACGTGGTTTCCTCAAAGCAAAAGGTCGTTCGAGATGCTCAAGGCAATGTAATTGGTCGTGTCAAGGATGGTCTGGTTGTTGATGATGAAGGAAACGTTATTGGCAAAGTTGGCGCCAACGGTGAAGCCCTGGCTACCGATGGATCAACCTTAGGAGTTGTTGCGGATGCCATCGTTGATGCCCAAGGCAATGTCCTAGAGGAAGGCGTTAGCGTGGTTCGTAATGCGGAAGGAGAAGTAATAGGCCGATTGGTTAATGGCAAAGTATTAGATGCATCTGGCAAGGAAGTGGGCACCTATAAAGACGGCATGGTTATTTCCTCTTTAGGAGAGGTTCTGGCTGTCGGCGCTGCGATAGGCACTGAAGGTCTTAGTGAGACCCAGGCGGCACTCGTAAAAGCGAGGTCCGTACCGCTGCCTAGAGTACAACGGATCGTAGATTTCATCCCAGGCGGAACAGCAGAGGAAGGTATAACACCGGTAGTTAAGGTGAGGTTGCAATAATGGAAATAGCAATGATTGTTAGAACAAAAGAAGTAGTTAGGCGCACCGTAAAACGTGCATTAATTTTGGTTGTCGCGTCTTTCGTTTGCCTTTCACAGGCGGCCCTAGCTGCTGAATGGCCACAGGTGTTGACACTGTTCGCAGGCCAATCTACGGTGATAGATGGCGGCGGTGCAGGGCGTATTTCGGTGGGTGACACTGAGATTGTCAGTACTACCATGTTAGAAAGTGGCGAAATAATTTTGATCGCCGAGGAAGAAGGTGAAACCAACATTATTGTTTGGTTTGACAACGGCCAGCGCAAGACTTTGCCTGTGGTTGTGGTGGCCAGTAATGGCTGGCGCGAATCCATGGAAGTTAAAGCGCTGCTTAATGACATTAACGGCGCTAACGTGCGGACTATTGGCAGCCGGATCATCGTAGACGGTCAGCTTGATCCAAGTGATCTCGCAAGGGTTGAGTCGCTAAAGGAGCGCTATGATGACATTTTGATTCTAGCGCGTGTGAAGAATGAATTTGAGCAATCAATGCTTCATTTTGATGTGCGGATCACGGAAGTAAGTCGTGATGTGACAGAAGAGCTAGGCATTGACTGGTCCAAGGGTTTTGCCGGACCATCGCTGGGTTATGAAAATATTTGGGGCGGCGATAATCTGGGTACTGTTTCTAGTGCAAACGAAAATGCCAGCAGCCCCGTTGCGAACATGATTGGCGCAGCAATGAATCCAGTAAATATGTTGGGGATAATTATTCCCGATCCGGCAGATGATCTCTCTGTAACGCAAGAACGTCAATTGGCGCGCGCTCAGCGACGTAGCTATACCAATTGGGGTATTGGCACATCCATAACGTCGATGATCAACGTGCTGGAATCCAATGGTGCAGCGTTGACTTTGACCAACCCACGCCTAAGCGCTCGCAGCGGTGGCAAAGCTAACCTGACAGTTGGCGGCGAAGTCCCCGTAGTGACAAGTTCTGTAAGTGGCCAGTCTGTAACGTACAAAGACTATGGCATTTTGCTAGAAGTAGAGCCTACCCTTGATCAATACGACAATATTACAGCTCGAATCAGCATTGAGGTCAGTTCCCTTGATCTGTCTAATGCAGTAGATGGTCAACCGGCGTTCAAAAAGCGTTCTAGTACAAATGACATTAAGTTAATGCCAGGCGAAACGTTAGCACTAGCAGGACTGATCCAGAAAGATGAACAGTTGGCATATTCCGGTATTAAGTGGCTCGCAGATATTCCAGTGCTTGGTAATTTGTTTCGCAGTAAGAGTTTTACTGAAGGCAAAACAGAACTGGTGATCTTGATTACGCCCACTGAGATTACTGATCCTGCGGCAGGAGAAAATTCGGTTTTGGTGAAGAGAACCAAGGATATTATGGATGAATTTACCACTGCGAAAAAATCCCTAAAGCGCTAGTAACGGTGTTAAACGTACTAATAATAATAATTTCGGCTGATCTAATAGATGTTTGAAATAGTTGTTTCCACAAAATCCGGGGACTTTAACGAGACCGCGGTTTGTAATAGAGCCTCATGTGAAGTGGGTAAAAGCCGCGATTCTCTCATTAGAATTAAGGGGTGGTCAGTAGCGCCGAGACATGTGCGTTTTGAAAAAGATCTGGCTGGTATTTTCATTGAAGATATTAGCCATGGTTTCGGCGTGACTGTAAACGGCGAAACTTGTAAACGATACGGGCCTCTGACTCCAGAGGATCTTGTCGCGTTTGCCAACTATGAAATCAGAGTTATCGACCACGAAGTTGATGACGGCAAAGAAGAGCTCGAAGAGAGTTATACGGCGGCGGGCAGTGATCCTTTGGCTAAGGCAGAAGCGCCGCTAAGCGACTATATGGCATGGGCCAAATTGGTGCATACCGAGTTGATGCGTAAGTTGGATTTGGGCCGGGTGCATCTAGATGAGATGGGCCATGATGAACTTCGTACTTTTCTCGACGACCTAATCCAAAAGTCCATCCAAGACCTTGAAAAAGGTGTTCCAGAAAATATCAATAAGACCCGCCTTAAGAAAATTGTATTAGATGAAACAGTTGACCTTGGCGCAATAGAAGACCTACTTGCCGACCCGGACGTAACAGAGGTTATGGTTAACTGCCACGACGACATTTACGTTGAGAAGAAAGGCAAGCTGATAAAAACTGATGTGCAGTACAGTAGCCCTGATGCCGTTTTATCGACCATCGAACGTATTATTTCGCCGTTAGGGCGACGTATTGATGAAAGTTCGCCAATGGTAGATGCGCGGTTGCGAGATGGATCTCGAGTAAACGCAATTATTCCCCCGCTGGCTTTGCGCGGTCCTTGCTTAACTATCCGAAAGTTTTCTGCTAAGAAACTTCAGTCTTCCGATTTAATAGGGTTTGGGGCTGTAAGCGAGGCCATGGTTGAGGTCATGTCTAACTCAGTCATTTGGAAACGCAATATTATCGTTTCCGGTGGTACAGGTTCGGGAAAGACCACGTTGCTTAACGTGCTTTCTAACTATATTCCTGTCGCCGAGCGTGTAGTAACAGTGGAGGATGCGGCCGAACTGCAGTTGGTGCAACCGCATGTGGTGTCCTTGGAGGCGCGTCCAGCAAATATGGAAGGCCGCGGAGCGGTTTCAATTCGAGAGTTGGTTAAAAACTGCTTAAGAATGCGTCCCGACCGGATTGTTGTCGGAGAGTGTCGTGGCGGAGAGGCGCTGGACATGCT
>CAJJAQ010000157.1 GCA_905182095.1 uncultured Pseudomonadales bacterium
TTCAGTCGCGATGTAGATAGTTTTTTTCATTGGCAAATCGATGTGCAAGTTTGGCATAACCGTCCGCTCGGGTGAAGGGCTAAGAGTAGTTTCATCACGCAAAAAAGCGCTTTAAGCATGTTATCCACGGATCCGGTAAATTGTCCATAAGAGCTGGAATTTGCAGCCTACGCTATGTTTTGGGTGAATTTGGACGATCTACGCGTGTTTATCTGCATGTTTGTTTGCCTAACTGAGGCGTTAACTTTTACGCTTGATGGCGATATTGCAGTGAAGGGACCAGAGGCGTTGCTAGGTAAGCCTCAGTCTGGATGGGCTAGATGTCGAGCCTCCGGCGCCGAGAAGTCAAATATTTTGCTGTTATTGAATTCGCTGGTAGCTTATCCGTCCTCGGTGGTGGTGGGTATTCGCGCGCGCGAGTGCCTAAAACAGTAATTACCTTACAAACAATGCATGTTGTTAACGCCATTGTTAGCACATCGCGCTATAATATCTCCCTCGTTTTATTGGACCTACAGTAAAGTCATGTTTGAGAGCCTTTCTGATCGCCTTTCCCAAAGTCTTAAACAGATTACGGGCAAGGCACGCCTTACCGAAGATAATATTTCTGGTGCCCTTCACGACGTGCGAATAGCGCTTTTGGAAGCGGACGTTGCGCTGCCTGTTGTCAAAGAATTTATAGACCAAGTCAAAATCAAGGCTATTGGTTTGACCGTAGCCACGGCGCTGAATCCAGGCGAAGCCTTTATCAAGTTGGTGCATGCCGAGCTTGTTCAGGTCATGGGCGAAGCTAATACCGCGTTAAATTTGGCTACAACACCGCCAGCGGTTATTTTGATGGCTGGACTACAGGGCGCAGGTAAAACCACCACGGTGGCTAAATTGGCGCGCTTTTTACAAGAACGTGAAAAGAAAAAAGTAGCTGTGGTGAGTGCTGACGTTTATCGACCTGCAGCGATTGCTCAGTTAGAAACGCTTGCAAATGAAGTCGGTGCACAATTTATAACCTCGACAAACGAAGAAAAACCTCTAGATATTGTTAACCGAGCGCTAGTTGAAGCAAAGGCCCAGTTAGCGGATGTGCTTCTCGTAGATACAGCCGGGCGGTTGGCTGTAGATGATGTGATGATGGATGAAATTCGCGCCCTGCATGCTGCCGTCAAACCGATAGAAACATTGTTTGTAGTGGACGCCATGACCGGCCAAGACGCTGCAAATACAGCCAAAGCCTTTAACGATGCGCTGCCATTGACCGGCGTGGTGCTGGCAAAGACCGATGGTGATGCCAGGGGTGGTGCAGCGTTAAGCGTTCGCTCCATAACCGGCAAACCTATTAAGTTTATGGGTGTTGGTGAAAAAACCGACGCATTAGAAGCCTTTTATCCTGACCGCTTAGCTTCCCGCATATTGGGTATGGGGGATGTTCTCACCCTTATTGAAGAAGCTGAACGCAAGGTTGATAAAGACAAGGCCCAGCGATTTGCTAAGAAAATGCAACAAGGGCAGAAGTTCGACCTGGAAGATTTTCGCGATCAGTTAGATCAAATGGCGAATATGGGTGGCATCAGCAGTATGTTGGATAAAATGCCCGGTATGTCTCAACTCCCAACAGCAGCGCAATCGCAAATCAACGACAATCAGTTTACGCGCATGGGGGTCATCATTGATTCTATGACGCCTAAAGAGAAACGCTTTCCAGATGTCATCAATGGCTCGCGCAAGCAACGCATTGCCGCAGGTAGCGGCTCCCAGATCGCTGACGTGAATAGATTACTGAAGCAGCACAAGCAAATGCAAAAGATGATGAAAAAAGTCTCGCGCAAGGGCGGTATGCAAAAAATGATGCGCGGGATGCAGGGCATGCAAATGCCTGGCGGTGGTGGAATGCCACCCGGAATGCGCCGCCGTTAATTTTGGCCGGATCGGATACAACTATTGAACGGCAGAGATGGCGTTCATGAATATTAAGAAGAAAGCGACAAGACTATTGCAAGAACCCGCAGTTGCTATAGAATACTGCGCCTTTCGCAAGCGACATTTTTCACAACATTTTCCCTAAAAGAGAAAACTATGGTAACGATACGATTAGCCCGTCACGGCGCTAAGAAAAGCCCTTTCTACCACGTAACGGTAGCAGATAGATCTTCATCCAGAGACGGACGTTTCGTCGAGCGCGTTGGTTTTTATAACCCACTAGCGAAAGGCCAAGCAGAAGTTTTGCGTATGGATTTAGATCGCATAGATTACTGGATCGGCGTAGGTGCTAAGCCTAGTGACCGTGTTGCACAGCTAATTGGTCTAGCGCGTAAGCAAAGCCCAGCAGAAGCTGTAGCGGCTGCAGAGTAGTTGTTGGAGGCAGGTATGCCTCCACTGAGCCATAACCTTCCGCCGGTACTCAACATATCGGCACTTTACATATTGGTACTCAACATATGAGTCTAGATATAATTGTAGTGGGAAGGTTAGGACGCTCCTTTGGTGTTAAAGGCTGGCAAGTACTTCAGTCTTTTACCGATCCCCCAGAAAATATTCTTCAATACGGTCCTTGGTATCTGCAAAGATCACCTGACGGTCCCTGGCAAGCGCTTGATAAACCGGTGTACCAGCCTCATAAGAATGGACACATCGTTCGCCTTGAGCATATTCAAAACCCCGAAGACGCGCACAGCTATAGCGGTAGCCTTGTTGGAGTTACACGCGACGCCCTTAGCGCAACAGACCAAACAGATGACACCAGCGAAGCCGAATACTTTTGGCATGACTTGGTCGGCTGTGAGGTTTATAACCTAGAAGATGTATTTTTGGGTCGCGTGGATCACCTAATTGAAACCGGTGCCCATGATGTTCTGATTGTTAAGGAAGACGAGCGAGACTTGCTGATTCCATTCCAACAACCGTTTTTACAAAATGTCGATCTAGCTGCCAAGCGTATAAGCGTTGAGTGGCACTTGGATTGGTCCTAGAGGCGAATTCCATGTGGCTTGGTGTCATTACCCTGTTTCCTGAAATGTTTGACGCTGT
>CAJJAQ010000158.1 GCA_905182095.1 uncultured Pseudomonadales bacterium
AATCTACTAGTGCTGCGAAAAGAAATCAGCGCAGAAGATCGACGTTAAAGCGTTTGTTTGGATTCGGAAACTAAGGGGCTGGGTATAACTCCCGTATCCTGTGAATTCAGTATTCGTGCGCCGCTTCTTGCCAACGCGCAGCGGGCTTGCCAATAAGCACAGTCTTAGTCAATGCCATTCTTTTGTTTCTAAAATCGGTCTTGGCGGTGCAAGCAGTGAAGGAAGACTCTAAAGGAAGACTCTAAAGGAAGACTCTAAAGTGCTGGCTGCTACTCATAGAAAGAACAGCATTGGATCCGCTTAGCCATGTTCCAATGCAGCGCATACGGCACTCTCATATCGCTCTGCTGGTCCGAAAGCGCGTAGAAGTTGGCAGTCCCAGCTTCTACGCATTTTTACAGTCAGCAACTTAAGCTATAAGAAATATTCCACCCCACCTTAATGTGTGTGGCCTCCTGGAATGCCGCTGGTATCAAGAAAATCTCCCGAACCAAGACGCACCGATTCTTCGATTTTTTCGAGTAATATATTGCTGAAGCCCTGGTAACGGGCAATTTGATTACTGCCCAACACAGTTGTCACTTTCTCATCCAGCCGTTTGAGCAAAGTACGCTGGGTCTTTTTAACTCTGCGCCGGGTATCAGAGTCATCTCGCAATATTTTCGCTGTAGCTTTTCTTAAATTGTTGCTGAAATCCGTCGCCGCGGCCTTAAACACCTTTGCTTGAGACGCACTAAAATCAATGGCAAGAATCGCTGCAATCACGTCGGGATTGGCCCAAATCCCCTTGGGTGGGTTTGTTGCCGCAGCCCCTTGGCTCTCAGCAACACCATAAACTTCTTCTACGCGCATCACACAGGCGCTAATGATCTTTTTATTGGTGACACTTTGCGCCTCGAAAGCAGCCATCTTACCTTCCATGGGCGACGCCATAACGGCCAGCATACCCGCAGGGTCGCCACTGAACTGAACTGATGCCTTTGCCATACAACCACAATAAGCATTTGCAGCATTAGAGCCTCGACCACCGTTACCCTCAACGCCAGCAATACATTCAGCTTGCCAATGGGCATCTGCATCAGCATGTGCCTGAGTAAAGGTCGCCACCCAAAGGGTTAAGACAACCGCAAAACATTTTGCCAATACCCGAACCATTTGCGAACCACATATCAAGATCTGTTTATCTCTATCTGTATTCATCTTTTGCATCCTCTTATCGCTTAGTCAGACTTATATCGCCGTAGGACTAGTACTTAAGCGCCAAACCCTCGACCTGTTCGCAGCTTTTTTCTGCTGCCCTGAATGCTCCAGTTACTGCTAAAATCGTCCTATGAAATACACTCTAGCAATTCACGGCGCGCCCTATGCCAGTCAGGCAGCGCAACACGGCATAGCCTTCGCCGAGGCGTTATTACGCCAAAAGCATACAATTGAGCGAATTTTCTTCTTTCACGAAGGCGTATATCAAGCACTGTCTACCCGTGTGATACCCCAAGGTGAGGAAGAATTACTGGAAAAATGGCAGGGTCTTGGCAGTCAAGGCATAGAGCTTGCGGTATGTATAGCCAGCGGCATTAAGAGAGGCGTTATCAACGAAGCAGAGCGCCTGCGCTATGAAAAAAACGCCAGCAACCTAGCCGAGCATTTTACTTTGGTTGGTTTGGGCCAATTGATTAGCGCCATTAATGACGCAGATCGCTACGTGGAATTCCCCTCATGAAGAAAATGCTTTTCATCATCTCTCACCCACCCTATGCAAACACTCACAATACTGAACTGTTGGAAGCCGCCATGGTTGGCGCTGTATTTGACGGAGATGTCAGCCTCCTGTTCCGTGGCGACGGCGTTTGGAGTCTTTTGCCTGATCAACACGGCGAAAAAGTCGGGTACAAAACCTTCAGCAAAATGCTCAGCGCCTTACCCACCTATGAAGTTGATCAACTTTTTGCCTGCGCTGGGTCAGTCGCTGATAGAAACCTATCTATGGCAACCGACCCAGCCATTGAAATGCTCAGCCTTGAACAACAAGCCACACTGATCGCTGCGCAAGATGTGGTTATCGGAGCCCAGGGATGAGCCTTCATCTGGTTTTCAACAGCGCCGGCTTTAATGCCTGTCAACAACGCATGCTCAGTGCCGACCCCATTATATTGCTAGGAGATGGTGTTTACTCTGCCGACGCTAGTAGCGAACAGAACATCTACATTCTGGCATTGGATGCACAAGTTAGGGGCGTTATCTTAGACCCTAGTCAATTCAATTTAATCGACTACGACGCCTTCGTGGCTTTGACCGCAGCCCACTTACCAGTTGTCAGTTGGGCTGAATAAAAATGAACGGCAAGGAGCGTAAAAACAATTAACTATGAAAGAACTTGCGTTAGATAAAGACGGTTACTTGCGTAATCACTTGGCGTGGAACTCTGCTGTGGCTGTACTACTGGCCGGTGAATTAGATATTCAATTGACCCCAGAGCATTGGCAAATAATCGAACTTGCGCGGCAATTTTACCTGTCTACAGATGTGGTACCTGAGACTCGCCCATTGGTTAAATTGACACGAGATGCATTGGATCAAGAAAGCGGCACCAGCATATATTTGATGCAGTTGTTTAAGGGCAGTTTTGCCAAGAATGTCGCCAAAATTGCTGGGTTACCTAGACCTACAAATTGTCTGTAGTGGACTGCGCCGCTGTATAAAGGTTTTGTACCTGTTCAGGGATGCCAGCCACCTCGCCAACAATAATAATAGAAGGCCCTTCAATTTCAGCCTCTCGAACTTTGCTCGCCAAGTTATCAAGTCTACCAAACACTTCTCGGTGACTTGGCAGCGTCGCGTTTTCTAGCAACACTGCCGGAGTTTCACTGCCACGCCCGGCATCAACTAGGCGCTGCAGAATTTTTTCTATGCCCACCAAACCCATGTAAATAACCAAGGTTTGCTCAGGTTTGGCCAGTTCTGGCCAATCAATGTTCACCCCATGCTCAACACTGTGTCCCGTGACAAAACGCACAGATTGACTCATATGCCTGTGGGTTAATGGAATACCGGCATAACTGGCACCGCCCATGGCTGCGGTGATACCCGGAACAATTTCTACTGCAATACCCTGCTCTGCCGCCGCCAACAACTCTTCGCCGCCGCGACCAAAAATAAACGGATCGCCGCCTTTCAGGCGCACTACTTTTTTACCCTTTAACGCCTGCTCGATTAATGTCTGGTTAATTTCCTGTTGCATTGTGGTTCCACTAGGCCGAGCTGCATCACTACTGCCTTCTTTTACCGCCTCTCGAGGGCCTTTTTTGCCCACATCAATGAGTTCAACATCACGGCGGGCATATTCCAATAGAGCTGGGTTAGCGAGCTTGTCGTACATCAGTACGTCTGCTGACTGAATGGCTCGTAGGCCTTTGAGGGTAATGAGTTCGGGGTCACCTGGGCCGGCGCCTACCAGCACGATAGAGCCATCACTGGACGCACTGGCCATCATTTTTTCCGCCTCAGCCACAGCTGCATCCATAGAGCCGTACATGGCCTCATCCGCCGCTTTACTGGAAAAAACTTCTTCCCAAAAAGCCTTGCGTGCGTCGACACTGGGTAAACTGCTTTTCACTTCACTGCGCAATCGGCCCGCAAGTTCTGCCAATTGGCCCAGCGCGTTGGGTAGTCTTAACTCTATCCAGCCTCTAACACTACGACTCAGAGTGGGCGACCGCCCCATACTAGAAACTGCTACAAGAATAGGAAAACGATCGATAATTGCCGGAAAAATTACCGTACAAAGCTCTGTTCTATCCACACAGTTGACTAAAACGCCTTGCTCCATAGCTGCGACAAATACTTCTTCGCTGACATTGGGCGCATCCGTGGCACTGATGACCAAGACCAAATTTGCACTCACCGCCTGAGGATAGAATAGGCATTTTTCTATGGTTAGTTTGCCTGCATCTCGAAGTTTTTGAATCTCCGGGTCTACTTCAGGCGCGATAACCTTAATTTTTGCCTCAGCGCGCACCAGCCACCGCAGCTTACGCAGTGCTGTCTGTCCGCCGCCTACGACAAGACACGAGCTGCCTGCAAGACGATGAAAAAGCGGTAAGTAGAACACCTAATCGTTTAAAGAGAGCTGTTGAACACCGCCTAAATAGGGACTCAGAGCATCAGGAATAGTGATGTAACCATTGTTGGTCTGATAGTTTTCCAGCAGCGCAACTACGGTGCGCCCCACTGCCAAACCTGAGCCGTTAAGTGTGTGCACAAGCTCTATATCTCCCGCCTCGTTACGGAATCGGGCTTGCATACGTCGCGCTTGAAAATCAAGAAAATTACTACAGGAGGAGATCTCTCGATACTGCTGTTGGCTGGGCAACCAAACTTCTAAATCTATGGTCTTTGCAGAGGTAAAACTCAAATCTCCACCACACAGAATAACCGCCCGATAAGGCAGTTCTAATGCTTGCAGAATACTTTCCGCATGACCGGTCAGAGTGCCTAAGGTATCCCAAGAGGTGTCTGGATGAACCAACTGCACCATTTCTACTTTTTCGAACTGGTGCTGACGAATCATGCCTCGAGTGTCACGGCCATAACTACCCGCTTCGCTTCTGAAACAAGGCGTATGACAAACATGGCGTATGGGTAGATCAGCCTCATTGAGTATCTCGCCACGATAGATATTAGTTACAGGCACTTCCGCCGTGGGAATAAGATAGGTTTCCGTTTCGCCATGAATCCGAAACATATCTTCAGCTGCTTTGGGCAGTTGCCCAGTACCGCGCATGGAGTCGGCGTTGACAATAAACGGCACATAGACTTCTTGATAGCCGTTGACTTGAGTGTGATGGTCTAGCATGAATTGGGTCAACGCACGCTGCAGACGGGCCAAATTGCCGCGCATCACCACATAGCGTGCGCCACTGATCTTAGCAGCGGTTTCGAAATCTAGGCCACCAGAAGCGGTCATATCAACATGATCGAGAGGTGTGAAATCGAATTCCTTGGGAATACCCCACTTATGCAGTTCAATATTGTCGCTTTCATCGCGACCGGCAGGTACAGATGCATGTGGCAGGTTTGGTATACTCATTAGCAGAGCTTGCTGCTCTTCCTGGACCAGCGCAAACTCTGCCTTTGCTTTATCTAGGCGCTCGCCCAAATCACCCACTAATGCCAGTAAAGGCTGTATATCCTCGCCCTTGGCTTTAGCCTGACCAATAGACTTTGACTTCACGTTACGTTCGTTTTGCAGGGTTTCAGTTTCACTCTGCAGGCGCTTACGCTTTTCTTCTATCGCAGTAAATTGCTCTGTGTCTAAAACATATCCCTTAATCGCTAGGGCTTGGGCAATCTGCTCAGGGTCGGCTCTTAAAGCCTTAATATCTAACATCTGGTTTTCCGTCTTACCTATCGTGATCTGTCGCGAATGCGTCAGTACCTTATTGTACTGACCATTGCGGGCGCAGTTTAACGCCCTCGGGAGTGGATTGCTCCTAGGGAAATGAAGAATTTTATTGGCTTATGCGCAGTCCAAGCCAGACAGCAAGCAAACACCCGCTTAGGGTGCTGACTAAATAGGACAACAATGTTAGCAGCCTGTCGCCTTCAAGCATTTGTATGCTCTCTAGCGAGAATGCCGAAAAGGTTGTGAAGCCACCGAGCAGACCCACCACTATCAATAGCCTACCCCAACTCTGAAACCATTCCTCACCGGCACATAATCCCCAAACCAAGCCGATTATAAAGGAGCCTGCAATGTTAGTTAGTAGGGTTGCCCAGGGCAGCAAGCCTGTACCGAGCCAAAGTGACAGTCCATAGCGCGCGCAAGCACCCAGTGCGCCGCCTAAGGCAACGTAAAAGAAACTCATCTAGGTGTTGTCTCGCCGCCGCGCAGGCGCGTTGGCATCAAGTGCGCGAAGTCTTTGAAGACGGTTTTTGATTTTTTCCTCCAACCCAGATTGCCGCGGATAATAGAATTGTTGTGGCTGCATTTCCACAGGGAAGTAATCTTCTCCGGCAGCATAAGCGCCATCAATCGAGGTCTCCGCATGAGCGTGACGATAGCCCTCGCCATAACCCATATCCTTCATCATACCGGTAGCGGCATTACGCAAATGCATGGGCACATCCAAAGTGGGCGACTGGGCAACAAATGCTTTGGCCGCAGAAAATGCCTTATAGGCTGCATCACTCTTCGGTACACTGGCCAGATATAATACAGCTTGGGCCAAAGCCAATTCTCCTTCCGGCTTACCCAACCGCTCAAAACTGCTCACAGCAGCCAAAGTCAGTTCAAGGGCGCGGGGGTCGGCATTACCGACATCCTCACTGGCCAAGCGAACCAATCTGCGGCCGATATAGCGCGGGTCCGCACCACCATCAAGCATCCGGCAAAACCAGTAAATTGCTGCGTCAGGAGAGCTGCCACGAATGGACTTATGCAAGGCGGAGATCTGTTCATAAAATAAATCGCCACCTTTATCAAAACGTCTGATGCGCTCACCAGAGGCCGCGGCAATGGTTTCTTCAGTAATTTCTCCCTCGCCCAGCTGGCCGGCGATCTCTAGAATATTGAGACAACGCCTGGCGTCCCCGTCCACAGAGTTTATTAGTAGTTGCTGGGCATCTAGACTGATTTCCACATTCAGCGCATGGGCGCCACGTTGCACCACTTGAAGCAAATCTTCGTGCAATAACCCGCGCAATACATAGACCCGAGCTCGGGATAACAAGGCCGCGTTGACCTCGAAAGACGGATTCTCAGTGGTTGCTCCAATGAACGTGATCGTGCCTTTTTCCACGTGAGGTAAAAATGCATCTTGTTGAGCTTTGTTAAAACGGTGGACTTCATCAACAAATAGAACCGTTTTTTCACCTTGGGTTAAATAGTACTCAGCCTGCTCAACCGCCAACCGAATGTCTTTTACGCCAGCAAGTACCGCTGAGAGGCTGATCCATTTACAGCCCGCAGAAGTGGCTAAAATTTTTGCCAAAGTAGTTTTGCCAGTACCTGGCGGGCCCCACAAAATCATCGAATGAATCTGCCCTTTACCAGCTAGGCCGCCTAGGGGTTTATCTGCAGCCATCAAATGTTGCTGGCCTATATAGTCCGCCAACGTTTCTGGGCGCAATCTATCGGCTAGCGGTCTAGGGTCAATGCTACTTGTGTTATCAATCAGAGACATTTAGATCATCCCCGCACAACATCCGTGTTTTCTGGTAGAACTAATTCAAAGGCGCTAGCTGGGATTTTTTCGCCGCTCCGAACCTGACTAAAAGTCACCCGGGTGCGTTGACCAACGTGATCAGTGATCTCTAATTGTGACAACTGCGGGCCGTCAAAGGCTAAGCGCACATACATAAATAACGATTGATTACTGGTTGGTTGGAGTAAAAATTGTGCCTCACCATTCACTTCAATTATGTTGATCAAATAGTCGCCGCCAAGCAATTGACTAGGATCCAACAGCAGTTTTAACGGTAGCGCGACTTCAGAACCTGCCATATCTTTTTCTATGACTTGTTCTAGGTCTGGATCAAAGATACGCAGCAAACCGTCCGCCACGACAATTATCTGCGCAAAAGGCAAATCTACCTGCCAGCGCAAACTGGGCTTCGACAGCGTTAAGGTTCCGGTAGATTGATCTACAACTTGACCTTGAAAATTCAGCAGAGCTTGCTCAAAGTTCGCTTGGGTATTATCCAAATTGAGCAACAGCTCAAGTAATTCTTGCCCCGGCGTTTTTTGCATATTTGCAACCGCCACAGAGTTGCCCGAAGCAGCTGCTGCATTGTTATCTGCCGCCGTCAACGCGGGCGCTAGAAAACACAAACTGCTAAACAAACTAATCCCGATTAGGTACGAGTATTTCACGACTGCCATTGGTGCCCATCCCTGATACTACGCCCGCCGCTTCCATAGCTTCTATAAGCCGAGCAGCACGGTTGTAGCCTATGCGTAATTTTCGCTGCACCGATGAAATCGATGCGCGCCTTGAGTCAAGAACAAACTGAACCGCCTCGTCATAAAGATTGTCTTCCTGCTCGGTGTCTCCATCGCCATCAAGCTTCACAAACGCATCTTCGCCAGTTTGCGCCGCAGTAATTTCTTCTAGGTAGTTTGGCGCGCCCCGGCGTTTCCAATCTTCTACCACTCGGTGCACTTCTTCGTCGGAGACAAAAGCTCCGTGCACCCGTTGTGGCAGCGCCGTACCTGGGGGTAGATAAAGCATGTCGCCATGACCCAAAAGTTGTTCAGCGCCACCTTGGTCTAAGATAGTTCTTGAATCGATTCTTGATGAAACCTGAAAGGCTATGCGAGTTGGTATGTTGGCTTTAATTAGGCCGGTAATAACATCTACTGAGGGTCGTTGAGTTGCCAAAATCAGGTGTATTCCAGCGGCTCGCGCTTTCTGTGCAATCCGCGCTATTAGTTGCTCGACCTTTTTACCAACCACCATCATCATGTCAGCAAACTCATCGATAACGACAACAATTGTCGGCAACGCTATCAGATCTGGCGCTTCTTCATCTTCCACCTTCCACAGCGGATCCTTTATCGGTTCGCCTCGGGCAATCGCCTCATTCACCTGACGGTTAAAACCAGCTAAGTTACGTACGCCCTGAGTCGCCATTAACTTATAGCGACGCTCCATCTCTGCAACGCACCAGTTCAAGGCATGGGCGGCTTCTTTCATATCCGTAACCACTGGCGTCAGTAAATGCGGAATACCTTCATAAATTGAAAGTTCCAACATTTTTGGATCCACCATAATCAGCCGCACTTGCTCTGGCGTCGCCTTCATCAGAATACTCAGAAGCATGGCATTAACGCCAACTGACTTACCTGAGCCAGTGGTGCCCGCAACCAAGAGGTGGGGCATTTTGGCTATATCCGCAACGATGGTGGCACCAGAAATATCCTTGCCCAAGGCAAGGGTAAGTGTCGACGCTGCATCCTGAAAAACCGACGAATGAATCACTTCTTTGAGCTGCACCATCTCTCGGTGTTCGTTGGGTATTTCAATGCCCACCACTGACTTGCCGGGAATTACCTCAACTATGCGAACGCTGATCACTGCCATTGAGCGCGCCAAATCTTTGGCCAAGGCGCTGATTTTCTGTACCTTAACACCTGCCGCTGGCTGCACTTCAAACCGCGTAATAACCGGCCCAGGCAATACCGATACAACCGATGCTTGGACTCCAAAATCTGCTAGTTTTAGTTCCAGCTGCTTAGACATGGCTTCTAACGCTTCCGGCGAAAAGCCCAATTTGGTGTCTTCGCGTTTTTCGTCTAGCAAGTCCACATCGGGTAGTTCTGAAGTGCTATTAGAATCAAAAAGGCGTTTCTGTTGCAGCTTTGAGGGGGGTGTTTCAGCTTTCGCTGAAGCTAAAATTTGCACCGATGGGGATGCCTTATCCGGGCTACTAGGCCGCTGATCGTTATCCAAAGAGACCCTACGCTGTTCGACTAGCGCTTTAGTCTCATTAGCCTCTTGTTTCATCGTTTTAGCGGCAGCACGACGTGCTTGGTAACGATCATAACGGACATCGTAAAAGTCTCGAGACGCGCCAGCAATTTTGCTCAGAACCCGGCCAAGAAACTCCGCCACATCTAACCAAGAAAACCCAATCGCTGCCTGCAAGCCAATAATAACGCCGGCTACACAAAGAACCGTCATACCTACCCAACCGAATACCAACTCTCCTTGTTGAGCAAGATGAAAGCCGAATACCCCACCGGAACCTGAGGGCAACTGAGACGCCAGCGGCGCATGCACATCTAGCAAAATACACGCGCATAACATCAAACCTGACCAACCAATAGTGCGCACCACCACTAATAGCGGCGGGCTTGCAACACGGCCACTGAGGAGTAAATGCAAGCCAATGTAAACCAGCGCTAATGGCAATAGGTATGCCATCCAGCCAAAGAGGAATAACACGATATCAGCAAAGAAGGCGCCACTAGAGCCTACTAAGTTACTTATCTCTTGATTGTTACCGGTGTAGTTAAACGACGGGTCATCAGGGGAATAAGAGGCTATAGCTAAGAGCAAAAACAATGCTGAAGTGCCAATGAGCACTAAGATCATCTCGCGAAAAGGAATAGAACGATTGGGCGTTGAAGTTGACAAAGATTGACTCCGTTGAATCTGCAACAAGTGTACGCATTAGCTGATGTGGGTACAAACACCACCTAGCGGCTAATAAGCGCCTCAGGGCCGGCCCAATCGGCAAAACACCTTGCTGGCTTTATC
>CAJJAQ010000159.1 GCA_905182095.1 uncultured Pseudomonadales bacterium
CAACGTCCACTTGCGCATGACCAAACTCTCTTTTGTTTGATGCGCTGACCACACCACCTAATTGAGCTGCCATTGCCTGCATGCCGTAGCAGATACCTAAAACTGGCACGCCTAGAGCAAAAATTTCGTCAGCAATACGCGGCGTTTGGCCTTCAGTGACGCTTTCTGGCCCCCCGGAAAGAATCACTCCGGCAGGTTTAAACTGGGCAATATGCTGGGGGTCAATATCGAAGGGGTGTATCTCGCAGTAAACACCGCACTCGCGTACGCGACGCGCAATGAGTTGGGTGTACTGAGAACCAAAATCTACAATTAGAATTGGCTGAGCATGAATATCGGAATGATTATTTTGCATAAAATACTTGTTAGATAAAATTGGTGTTAGAAAAAAGATTTATTGGACATTTCAAAGTTATGTTGGGACATTGCATGCTTTAAAAAAAAATGCCATTGCCGTCCCGAATAAAGTGCGTTGCAAGCCCATTATCGACCGTGGAACCGAGCAGATTGTTCATCCGGTTCCTGGCTTACCCACTGCAATTAGCTCAGTGGGTAGTTAGGCGCTTCTTTGGTAATGGATACATCATGTACGTGAGATTCAATCATGCTGGCACTACTAACCCGGACAAATTCAGGCTTGCTGCGCATAGTCACAATATCGGTACTACCCGTATACCCCATAGAAGCTCTAAGGCCACCCATCAACTGGTGAACTATTGGGCTTAATGGGCCTTTGTAAGCCACACGCCCCTCTACGCCTTCAGGGACCAACTTGCGACCATCGCCTTCCACTTCTTGGAAGTAGCGATCACTTGAACCATGCACTTGAGCCATGGCGCCAAGCGAACCCATACCTCGATAAGACTTGTAGGTACGCCCCTGATACAACTCCACTTCTCCTGGAGATTCGTCGGTGCCGGCTAACAAGCTACCCACCATAACCACGCTGGCGCCGGCTACAATCGCCTTGGCAATATCACCGGAATAGCGAATACCGCCATCTGCGATCACTGGGATATCTGCTTCAGCTGCTGCTCGCGCCGCGTCAGCAATAGCGGTGATTTGCGGCACACCAACGCCAGCTACTATTCTTGTCGTGCAGATTGAGCCAGGGCCAATGCCTACTTTAATGCCGTCAACGCCGGCATCTATCAGGGCCTTTGCACCTTCGTAAGTTGCAACATTACCGCCAATCACATCTAAATCTGGGTAATGGGCCTTAATCCATTTAACTCGATCAAGGACACCTTGGGTGTGTCCATGGGCTGTGTCCACCACAACTAAATCAACACCGGCTTCAACTAAAGCGGCAACCCGCTCATCTGTATCTGCGCTGGTACCGACACTGGCGCCAACCCGAAGTTGACCTAGCTCGTCTTTGCAGGCCATTGGAAATGCTTGGGCCTTGGCGATGTCTTTCACCGTGACCATGCCGGTTAGCTCGAAAGCGTCATTAACCAACAACACTTTTTCAATACGGTGTTCATGCAATAGATGGGTAATTTCGTTGAAGTCTGCTCCCTCGGGGGCAGTCACTAGCCGTTCCTTTGGGGTCATTATTTCACTAACCAAAGCATCGGTACGGCGTTCGAAGCGCAAGTCTCGGCTGGTAATAATGCCTACTAGCGTACTACCTTCAACCACGGGAACCCCTGAGACACCCTTTTCTCGCGTCAGTGCACGAAGCGTATCTATCGTAGCGCCTGGGTCTATAGTCACCGCATCGCGGATAATCCCTGACTCGTATTTTTTAACTGCACGAACTTCTTTTGCCTGCTCTTCAACCGTCATATTTTTATGCACAATGCCTATGCCGCCCTCTTGGGCTATGGCTATTGCTAAACGAGCTTCGGTAACTGTGTCCATGGCCGAGGAGATGAGTGGGATGTTTAACGAAATATTTTTCGACACCCGACTTTGTAGGGATGCTTGAGACGGCAAAAAATTAGAGTAAGCGGGCAGAAGGAGAACATCGTCGAAGGTGAGAGCGTCGTCACTGATACGTAACATTTGGAACCCCGCAAAAGCCGTATTCTAGCGATGCATGGGGGAGATGTAAATTCTTCATGCGAGAGTTAAGAGAATTATTCTCATAAAGCGCCCTTGGTGGCCATTATAGTAGGCTAGTATGATGATCTACTTCAGTTCTAATTGGACCTAGCCCAGCAAAAATGGATAACACGCAAAGCCGCCCTGTTCTCACTGTCAGCCAACTAAACAAACAAGCTCGGCTGACCATTGAAGAACGCTTTCAAATGGTCTGGGTCACAGGAGAGCTATCCAACTTTGCACGCCCACGCTCCGGCCATTGGTACTTCACGCTAAAAGATACCGGCGCTCAGGTCAGATGTGCGATGTTCGCTAACAGCAATCGACGCGTACAAATGCAGCCCACAGATGGCCAACAAGTACTTATTCGTGGCCGAGTTAGTCTCTATGAAGGTCGCGGCGATTTCCAAATTATCGCTGACCAAATGGAACCTGCCGGCGAGGGCGTATTGCGCCAAGCCTTTGACGCGTTAAAACTCAAGCTCGCCGACGAAGGATTGTTTGACCGGGAACGTAAACGCCCTATTCCTGATATTCCCAAGCATATCGCAGTGATTACCTCGCCTACTGGCGCCGCTTTACAGGATGTACTTGCTGTATGGCAGCGACGTGTTCCAACACTCCAGGTCACAGTAATCCCAACAGCGGTTCAAGGACCAGAGGCTGAAGCACAGGTACTGTGGGCACTAAAGGCAGCAAGCAAACTGCCGGTAGATGCCATTTTGCTAACCCGTGGCGGAGGCTCACTTGAAGACCTATGGACCTTCAACCTGGAATCCGTGGCCCGAGCTGTAGCAGCGTCAAAAATACCCATAGTTTCTGCCATAGGCCATGAGATAGACATTGCCATTACAGACTTTGTAGCTGATTTGCGCGCGCCCACACCTTCCGTGGCTGCGGAACTCATGGTGCCGGATGGCGAAGAAATGCTGCAGAACATTGATGGCGAATTTAGGCACCTCACAGTTTTAATGGAAGGACAGCTACGCGAACACCAGCTGCAATTGGACAAACTGAACTTACGCTTAGTTAACCCAGAATCTTATCTGCAACAAGCTTGGATGCGACTAGATGACTCAGCGAACAGAATACAGCGCTCGGCTGAAAGAACACTTGCTGGCACATCGAACCAATACGACAACTTGTATAAAAGGCTGCTGAGTCAGAGCCCCAGCTTCGCATTGTCTCGGGCAAGGGAAAAACTACAGCGCGTAGAGACTAGCCTAGAAGATGGCGTCAATAGGCAACTGCAATCCCAAGCGAGTGCAATCGCAATGCTAGCGCGGATGCTCGACGGTATGAGCCCACTACACACACTTGGCCGGGGTTATGCTTTTTTGCGCGACGACTCCGGTAGCCTAGTAACCCATACAGAGCATGCACTAGTGGGCACCACCATGACGGCTCAATTACAGGACGGTACAATTTCAGCTACAGTGAAAGAAGTAACCAAACAAGAAAAAAACACTTAACCTTATGAATGTAGGTACGGCAGTGAAAAATGTTTAACGTCAATCAGACACCGCCTCTTAGGTGCGCTCAAATAGAACAACCGCTCGCCCGCTGGATAATCCTGGCACTGTCTATAATAGCGCTGTGGTTATCTATACCCAGCTCCGCAACGACAATAACCTCTAGCTCAAGTAGTCAGAAAAACACCAGTTTCCCAGGCGGAGTGTATCTTTGGTCACCGCCTTCAGGCGCAGGGCAAATCAAATTTCGTAGCAAGCCCGTTATGCGCATTGGAAATTCGGTACTTGTGGGTTTGCCTGTATCACAGCCGTTGGGTCAAGTGTCTTTGAGCTATGTGCTGAATAACCAGCAACGAGCCCATAGTTTTACCATAGTAGGCAAAGAATATACCGAACAACACATCACCCTGAAAAACCGCGAAATGGTTAATCCTAAACCCAAGCAACTGGAGCGCATTCAACGAGAGGCAAAGGTTCAGAAAACCCTTTATCAGCAAGTTTCTGCGGCCCAAGATGTCAATCAAGGTTTTATATTGCCAGTTAAAGGCGTTACCACCAGCCTCTTTGGTCATCGGCGTTTTTTCAATGGCCAACCGCGCAGCCCACATAGCGGTTTAGATATTGCCGCGGCCACTGGTACGCCGATTAGGGCGCCCGCGAACGCAAAAGTGGTTTTAGTGGATGATCTATATTTCAATGGCAAAGCGGTTTTTTTAGACCATGGCCAAGGGCTCATCACCATGTATTGTCATTTGAGTGAGCACAAGGTCGAGCTAGCTGAATTGGTCAAGCAGGGCGATACCATTGGCTTGGTAGGCGCTACCGGTCGAGTAACCGGTCCCCACCTACATTGGTCTGTTAGTTTGAACGGGGTAAGAGTAGATCCACTTGAGTTTCAGCAAACGCTAGGCGAAGCCCTAAACTTAATAAACTAACTGCTAGCGCTTCGGCTCATTTTTTGGCTTCTTGCGAAACTTCATAATGCGCTTGCGCCGATCAATTTGCTGCTGAGTCAACTGAGTGGGCTTTCCAGCGAATGGATTTTCAGAATCTCTGAGGTCTAGCCTGATCGGATTGCCAATCAAATTCAGCGCATCGCGAAAGCCATTCTCCAAAAATTTCTTATAACTCGCAGGCAGAGAACTGAGTTGGTTGCCATGAACCACAACCCGAGGTGGGTGCGAACCAGCGCGAGTGGCCACTTTGACTTTAATCGGCCTGCCGCGCACAGACGGCGCTGGGTGTGAGGCCACTAGATTTCTTAAAAGCCTGGTCAACATGGAGGTAGACACCTTGAACTGCCCAACGTCATGGATCTTCTGTACTTTCTTGAGCAATACGCCTACGCCAGTACCGTGCAAGGCAGAAATCATTTCCAACGGTACCCAAGGCACAAAAGTCAGTCTGCGATCTAACGCTTTCTTCACTTTTTCTCGTTGTTCAACGGGCAAACCATCCCATTTGTTCACCGCAATCACCATGCCAGCACCAGCGTCTAGCGCGTACTCTAAAACATGCAAATCTTGCTCAACTAAACCCTCAGAGGCATCGATAACTAAGATCACTACATGGGCACGCTGCATTGCATCTAGGGCCTTCACCACAGAAAACTTTTCCGTGATTTCCGAAACCTTGCCTTTACGCCTAACGCCAGCAGTATCAATCAGGATGTAGTCCACATCATCCTTAGTGAAAGGAATATCAATGGCATCTTTTGTGGTACCCGGCATATCGAATACAACTTGTCGCTCCTCACCAATGAGGCGGTTTACCAAAGTAGATTTGCCGACATTAGGTCGTCCCACCACCGCCACTCGAATACCGGAATCTTGCTCCAAGTCCGCAGGCTCTTCGGGTAGCGCTAGGTCGGCCAAGCGCTGCTCTAAAACTTCGCGAAGCTGCTTCAGACCACGGCTGTGGCTGGCTGAAATAAGTATGTATTCAGAGAAACCAAAACGGTCAAAATCTAGCGCCACTTGGTCTTCGGGAAGACCATCAATTTTGTTAATCACTGGCAGAAATTTGACGTTGGCTTTACGTAGGTAGGTGACCACATCTTCGTCCGCTGCGGTAACCCCTTGACGGCCGTCGAGCAACAAAATCACTAAATCCGCTTCATTTACTGCGAGTTGAGTTTGCCCAGTCAATGCATCGGCAAGCACGTGCTCACCATACAGGCCACCGGTATCAATGAGCGTAGCAGAGCGTTCTTCTAACTCCATACGACCGTATCGACGATCTCGAGTTAAACCAGGCACATCCGCAACTAAAGCATCACGACTACGTGTTAACTTATTGAAAAGTGTAGACTTCCCAACATTCGGACGACCAACTAGGGCCACGCTAGGAAGCATATATTATCTCAGTACTGCCTTGAACGCGTGCAAGGTACCTTTGTTATCAGAAGCGTATACAACACCGTCAGCAACGATCAAATTGGACCGCAGACCTTTGCCACCGACCTTAATTCGACCCAAGAGGCGTCCATCACGCTGAGCAATAGCATGCAGGTAACCTTCGTCGTCACCTACAAAAATGTAATTAGAAAATGCCAAGGGGGCGGTCAATTTGCGACGCGCAAACGCCTCTTGTTGCCACACAACATCGCCAGTATTTTGGTCTATTGCGGTGATCGTGTCCTCATCATCCACAATATAGAGTTGCCCATACCCTTCGGCCATATTAAGAAAACTCGAAGAGTCGCGCTCCCAACGCGGCCGGCCATCACGCAACGACATGCCAATAGCTCGGCCTTGATAGGCGACCGCAAATAGCGCGCCCGCAGCAATCAGTGGGCTTGCATCCACATCAACAATGCGTTCGAGTTCCGAGCGACCCTCTGGCAACATGATGCGCTGCTCCCATATGGGTTCACCGTTCTCTACGCGCAGAGCACTGACTTTACCGCTAGCAAAGCCGGTGTAAACAACATCATTGGCTACTACTGGAGAGCTTGTGCCGCGTAACGTTAGACGCGGAACTTGGCTATTATAAGTCCAAAGTTCTTCACCACTTTCGCTGTCTAGTGCGGTTAGCTTGCCATCGATAGATTGTACAAAAACGCGATCATCGGCAGTCACCGGAGTGGAACCGATTTCAGTACCCACATTACTCCGCCACATCTCAGATCCATCTGCCACGCTAAGCGCAACCACTTCTCCTCGAGTTGTGCCAAGCAAGGCTAAACCTTCACCGATGCCAATACCGCCACTGACAAAACTTGGATCGCTTCTATCTAGTAGCGCTGAAAGACCAAACCCTTTACCTGCGGCCTGGTCGAACTGAGTTTGCCAAATGCGCTTGCCCGTGAATCTATCCACAGCGACAACGGAGCCATAGGCATCTGCAGCTATAATACGATCGGCAACTACGCCGGGATTAACCCGCACGTACTTTTTGCCAAGACCTTCACCGACCTTAATCTTCCATTCTCGATCAATGTCTAGCTCAGCAGTAAAACTGACCAACTTTGCGGGCTCTAAGGACTCTTCCTCTTCGTCACCACCACCCACTCCTGGGATCCAAGAAAACCAACTACACCCTGCGACCAGCGCGCTAAGAGCCAATACTGTCAAAAGACGTAGAACTCTAGCTAAGGGGTTATAGCTGCTTTGTGGGTTATTCATTTTCCGCAGTCTCTACTTCGTTGTCTTGGGCCAAGGATGTTTCTGCAGCCTCAAGAGCTTCATCTATATCACTGGTAAAACGAACAAACTCACCGTTAAAAGGAGCGGTATTTTCTACCTTAATTTTTAGTAACGGGCGTTGGTCGCCTTCTCGCAAAGAGTCAGCTGCGCCAACATAAGCCGCATGGGCTTGCTCAACATTACCCATCGCAAAGTAAATATCGCCTTGGCTTTCTAAAGCCCAAGATCTATAACCGTCATTTTTGATCGCAGACAGCGTAGTTAACGCAGCTTCCTTACGATCTAAACCAAATTGCACTTTAGCTAAGCGCAAACGACCTAAGTCACCGAGCACCGTATTACCCGCTGCACCGATTGCATCTTCAAGCAGGGTTGCAGCGCCTTGCAGATCACCACCGTCGCTTGCCTGAGCTGCCTGACCCATAGCGACCAAAGCGTGATAACTGGTACCAGCAAATTCTTCTTTGACCTTAGCGGCCATTGCTTCACGCTCATTGCCCGCCGCGACTTTATATTCAGAATAAGCTTGTGAACCCAATTCCATAGCGGCTTGACTAGATCTGTCATAAAAGCGCCAGCCGACAATTACGGCTACCGCAACGGCTACACCAATGACTAAGGAGGTGCCATTTTCGCCCCACCAAGACTTAAACCTACTAATTTGTTCTTCATCACTGAGAAATTCAGACACCCGCCTCTACTCCGTTTTACCCGCCATAAAAATGGACTTTATAAATACTCGAATCCAACCAATTATCCGAAAATGTATGACTTAAATGTGCCTACACTCTCAGCTGATTACCTGCTCTTTAACTCGCCCGAACTGATACCGTCGCACACGGCGCATTCTGGCACATCTGCATATCAATGCACCCCCTCATTGCGCTAGCAAGTTGCCAACTCACGAATTTGCACTCATGTGCTGAGCTAATTGCCCAATCGGCAATTTGACCTGCCCAACGCTGGCATCGCGCAAATGTTTCAAGCTGAGCTCACCGCTGGCTGCTTCTTCTTCGCCATAGAGAATGGCCCACGTCGCTCCGCTGGCATCGGCACGTTTTAGCTGCTTCTTAAAATTGCCACCGCCCATATGCAAGCGAACCGCAAATTCCGGCATTTGTTCGCGCAGCTGATCCGCGAGGACCATACCTTTACTTTGCAATTCGTCACCCAAAATACAAATATACAGGTCTGCTGGTTTTTTAACCTCAGCGTTGGCCAAATCACAAAGCAAGACAACTCGGTCTAGTCCAATAGCAAAACCTACAGCCGGCGTGGCTCGTCCTCCCAATTGTTGAACTAAGCCGTCATAACGACCGCCAGCGCAAATTGCGCCCTGAGAACCTAAGTCTTGAGTTACCCATTCGAATACAGTATGGGTGTAATAATCGAGACCGCGAACCAAATTAGGATTCACTGTGTAGGGGATACCGAGAACATCCAAAGTCGCTAAAAATTGCTGGAAATGCTCTTTACTTTCAGCATCTACAAAATCAGGTAATTTTGGTGCCAACTGCAACAACTTTTGCGTGGCTGGGTTTTTACTGTCTAGTATTCTCATGGGATTCGTCAACAAGCGTCGCTGACTGTCCTCATCTAACTGGGCTTGTAGCGGCGTTAAATAGGCTACCAAGGCTTCTTTATAGGCGCCGCGCGCCTGACTGGAACCTAAAGAATTCACCTCCAGTGCGACATGCCCTGCTATGCCCAATGCCTTCCAACAAGCAGCGCCAATGGCAATGAGCTCTGCATCGACATC
>CAJJAQ010000160.1 GCA_905182095.1 uncultured Pseudomonadales bacterium
TTGCCGTAACCTCTTGAGGAATAGCGAGAAAACGGCAAAAGTTTGCACTCTTAGCCCTGTACAAGCCTTTTCCAACACTTGAGCGTAAAATTCTGGCAATAGATGGCCGTGTTTTAGGGATTTAACCGACTTAAAGTCTTGATTTACGTCAACTTTCGGCGAACAATTGCCGCTATTGAAATTTTCGGTCAAAGCAAATGCCAGAAGGCGTAGGTTACAGCGCGAATAGCGTACAAACTCGATCAACTCCAGCTCCTAGAGTTGAAGTTAAAACTAATGTCGATACCTCTAGTGCAGTGCAAAATAGCGCTGAGTCTTTTAAAGATAAGGTAGATGTTGAGATAGGTGCCCGTCAGCAGGCCCCAGTAACCACCAATCGCAGTACCTATGAGCAGATTGGCCAATCGCAAATCAGATCCGAAGCCCGGGTAACAGAGCAACGCGCAGTAGAGCAGTTGCAGCAGCGACAAGCACTGTCTACCCAGCGCGACAGTCAAGTGTCTAGGGCAAGTGTGGCGTCCAGCGACAATAGCCGCGCGGAAACATCACAGCGCCAGCCAGCGGTAGCAGAGCGGGCAGCTGAGCGTCCCACGAATGATGCGTTGGCACAGCGAGTTCAGCAGCAATCTTTTACTTCAGCAGAAAAATCTCGTTACTAAATTTTTTTTCACGAGTGTCTTCGACCAGCAAGTTCAGTTAGAGGCTTTTTTGCAAGATAATCAGCAGCAAAATTTTGAACGCGAACATGTCTAACGTCACAGCTCAAAACTGTCCTTCTTGCCAGAGCGGCAGCATTAGCCCTTTAGAAGCCAGCAAAAACGACTATGCCTTTGTCGAGTGTAATAACTGTACATTGATTTTTGTCGACCCCATGCCGTCCCATGAAGCCCTCAATGAGTTCTACGACAATTACCATAAAAGTGGTCAATACCTTGCTAAGTTAGATTCCAAAATACGCCGGGCTAAAAAGCGCATACGCAGCGTTAACTGGTTGAAGAAGCCGGGTACCTTTATTGATGTTGGTTGCAATGTCGGCTTTGCCGTAGAGGCAGCGCGCTCTTTAGGCTTTGAAGCCAGGGGGATAGACATTGACGCGAATGCCATTGAGGTGGCTCAAGGGCAGTTTACCCAAGCAAAATTTGAAGTGCGGTCAGTGCAAGATTTGGCCGAGTCTGGTGAAACATTCGATTTTATTTATTGCAGTGAAGTCATTGAGCATTTAGCAGAGTTAGACAGCTTCTTTGCGGCCTTAGTAAAATGCCTCAGTGACGGTGGAGTACTGTATATCACCACGCCGGATAACGGCCATTTTAGCTTGCCCAACGAGTTTTCAAAACTTGTGGACTGGACCTCAGTACGCCCTCCAGAGCATTTGATGTACTTCACCAAATCTTCAGTGGCGCCGCTGTTATCCAGACATGGTTTGAATTCGGTAAAAATGCCTTTCAGCTTTAAGCCAACTCTGAAAATTATTGCCAAAGTAAAAGGCTAGCCTGCCCAACTAAAGCTGCTGCGCTTAGCGTTTTTGCTTGTCTGCCCTAGCGCCGGCCCGTGAATCTTCCTCATTAGTCATATTGCGTACGTCTTTAACTAAAAACACCAGCGCTGTTGGGATCACCACAAGAATAATGGTGGCGGTTAGGGTGGTTTGGTAGCCATAAGCTTCATACATTAATCCAGCGGCTACCAAACCCAATGGCGCCAATGCAATTGAACCGATATGGTCATAGGCGCTCACCCTAGACATCATCGCCGGAGCAACTTTTATTTGCAGCGTTGTGTACCACAACACAGAAAATATTTGGTCGCAAAAGCCGACAAGGAATGCCGCTAGCACAATTACTTCAAGAGGCGAGCGCAACAACATAGCAAGGCTTACCAAGGGGAATGCAAATACCATCATTACGGCCAAGCGCATGGGGTAACGCGGGTTGATCTTTATGGCGAATAAACCGCCGGCTAACGTACCAACGCCAAAGCCAGAAACGATAAACCCCCAATCTGTAGGGCCGGCCATAAAGTCTCGGGTGAATGCTGGTCCTATAAGACCAAAAAATGCCTCAAGGGCAGCGACCACTAGAGAGAACTGTAAAACAATACTCCAAAGCCATGTATGTGAGCTGAATTCTTTCCAGCCTAGTTTAAGGTCCTGAATAATCGATTCGCTTTTTTCCTTCAGTTGGGGACTTGGCCTAAGACTTAAGATGAGCAATGCCGAAATGCCAAAGGAAATACCGTCAATTAGCAGAGTCACCCCTGGACCTACCCACGCCACTAACAACCCGCCAAGGGCTGCGCCTATAGCAATGGCGCCATGCCGAGCAGTACCTAAAATGGCATTAACTGTCTGTAGGTCTTCGCGATCCACCAACTGAATAATTAGGCCTGTGGCAGCTGGCGCATTGAAGGCAACGCCAATGCCGTTGATAAGCATAAAAAATGTTAGCCAAGGTACCGTTGCTAAACCTGAGAGAAATAAGAACGCCATAGACAGTTGCGCAGCCATGGCCAATAACTCGGCATAGAAGATAACTTTTTGCCTTGAGGTTCTGTCTGCAATTGCGCCGCCGATCAGAATCACACCAATGGCGGCAACCGTGGGGGCTGCGATAACAAAGGCGGCGTCGGCGGTGGAACCAGTTAAATCCAACACGCCAAAGGCCATGGCAATAGGCGCCATAGCCGTACCCATATAGGTGATAAGGTAGGATGCAAACATCCGACTCACATTGGGCGTTTTCATCAGCTTTAACGCTTGGCGGAAATTGTTTTGTGCCAATGAACTAGCCTTTTTTGAGAATGTTTAGTAATCGCAAATTGTTCAGCTGCCTAGGAAACGTGAAGTCAGCCACGACTAGGCCTGAGGAAAACGCGGCTTACGTTAAGAGACGCGTAATCTACACCGTCTTAAACAAATTTAAATTGCCGTTTGTAGGTAAATGACGACGTTTGGTCTGAGGGCACTCAACCTTATTGATGTTATTTCTCAAACTGCATTGCCGTAAGTCGCTGCTAAGTAGCTACTTAGCAGCTGCATTTCGCTGACAGACTTTCTGCGCTGACCACAAAAAATACACCACTTTCGATAGGGTAAGTTAATGGCTCAATATGAATTTGCCACGCTAGATGTGTTTGCTTATGAGCGTTTTGGTGGCAACCCTTTGGCGGTGTTTCCCAATGCGCGCGGGCTCACCGATGAACAAATGCAAAAAATTGCTCGAGAAATAAATTATTCCGAAACTACCTTTGTGTTACCTCCTAGGAATCGCCATAACACTGCCGAAGTAAGGATTTTTACACCGCAGAATGAATTACCCTTTGCCGGTCACCCTAATGTTGGGACAGCTTGGTTGTTAGCCGAGAACCCAGGGTGGGCACCGGGGCTTATAGCTGGCGATAAGATGATCTTTGAAGAGCGAGCGGGGCTTGTGGAGGCAACGGTTGTTAGAGCAAAGGCCGGCGAGTTGTCCAGCTGCGCCATTCTAGCGCCGCAAAAGTTCCATCAGTTACACACTATTCCGAGGTCTGTGGCTGCGCCGTGTGTTTCTTTGTCAGAGGAAAAAGTCGTTGCTGATGCTGTGGTGGCCAGTGTGGGTCTACCTTTCGCATTAACGCAGGTGGTTAACTTAGAGGCTATAAAATCTGTTAAACCCAATATTGCAGCCTTTGAGTATTGTAATGAACACCACGGCTACCCAAACGAACCACTGTGCATGATGGTCTATTATCAGTCTGATTCCGGAGTTATACATGCGCGAATGTTCAGTCCACTTGCTGGTATTTATGAAGATCCCGCAACTGGCTCTGCATCTGCTGCGTTAGCTGGGCTGTTAGCCAGTGGAGATAAACGCACAGATGCCCGTATTAAATATGAGGTTTCCCAAGGTGTAGAAATGGGCCGACCGAGCGAAATTTTTCTGCAAGCGCAGAAAGTCGCTGGCGAAGTTGCATCCATTTCCATTGCAGGGCATTGCGTGCCGGTTATCACAGGCACGCTGACCCTATAACGGGGGAGTATAACTTCAGGTTTAGTGTCCTGAGTGTTTATATCCTAACTTGAAATTGAACCTACTGGGACTTAGCCGGGCGCTTAACGTCTTGGAGCTAAGGGCACCCTATGTACCCCAATTAGGCTGCTAGATTTACTTGCACCGCATCTTATGCTGACTGCAGTAATGCGACCAAGGTCTCGCGTGTGGCCTGTGCTTCTTCTGGGTTCAAGAAAAATTCAGATGCTGCAAAATCTGTCACTCCGGCCTCACGCATTTTGCTGATACCTTCCACAACTTCATCAATGGTACCCACGATTGCCACATCGGCTGGGCCATCTACACCTTCACGGTCGAGCATGGCTCGGTAGGAGGGCAACTGACCATACATTTTCAAATTTTTACCAATAACCCCGCGTACCACATCGGGTTGATCGGTCACACAGACGGGCAGGGTAGCAATGATTCTTGGCGCTGCTCGCCCAGCTGCTTCTGCGGCAGCGGAGATTTCTGGCGCAATGTGTTCTTTAACTGTCTTAGGACCAACCCAAGCCAGTGAGGTGCCGTCGGACAGCGCACCAGCCACCCTTAAGGCTTGGGGGCCAAGCGCAGCTACAAGCACTGGCACATGGGTTTCTGGCGCGCGGAATACCTTGGCATCACAGCTTATAGTCTCACCGGTAAAGTTCACTGTGCCTTCTCTAAGTAGCGGCATTAGGACGCTAAGATATTCCCGCAAATGACGAATGGGTTTATCAAAACCAATGCCCAATTGGGCCATCATGGTTTCATGGGAGAGGCCGATGCCTAAGGTGAGTGGGGCGGTCATCATATTGGACACCGTCAATGCTTGGCCGGCTAGGATCATTGGGTGGCGTGGGTGAGTGGGAATAATAGCGGTACCCAGCTCCATGCTTGTAACGACCTGTCCAACAGCGCTCAATACCGTCAGTGCATCAAAGCCGCCGGTTGGGTGCTCGGCTAACCAATAGCTGGCAAAACCGTCTTTTGCAGCCTGTATTGCATGGTCTCGCACCGCAGGAATGGATGCTTTTTGTACCAACCCCGTACCGTTAATGCCAATTTTCATCCAATCTTCCCCTGTCTGTGAACCTCTAGAAATTGAGGCCTTATAGCCTAACCATAGCCTTTTTCTCAGCCCATCGTTAGCCCTTGGTTTTCTGTAATAGCGTCATTAATCTTGCGGTTTTGGATTAATCGACCTTATGCTGGGCATCGCCGGTTCTGCGAATGGTTCCTCAGAATCTTCGCTTGTTTGGTTTATTAGTACGCCTGTTTGGATAAGAGTATTTTGCCTAAGATGATGACCGAAGTTGCCCTTGCCTATATTTTTGACGCTCAGGGAAGAGTACTTATTGCCAAGCGGCCTCAGAATAAGCATATGGGTGGTTACTGGGAATTTCCTGGTGGCAAGTTGGATTTGGGCGAGTCGCCGGCACAAGCCATTGAGCGCGAAATTTTTGAAGAACTGGCAATTTGTGTGACTGCGACAAACGTACTGTCTCGCTTTGCACTGGCAGTAACTCCTGAGTTGGCGTTTTTTCCGGTAATCTGCCAGTGGCTTAGCGGCGATATAGTGCTTTTAGAACATGATAAATACAGTTTTGTGGCGCCAGAACATCTGGCTAACTCTAATTTTAACTCTAAGTTGAACTCTAAGTTGAACTCTAATTTTAACTTAGCACCGGCAGATGTTGTTGCGGCACGCAAGTTAATCAATTTCTTGCACAGCAAGCCTGCAAAATGAATAAAGTGGCCGCAAGAATTAAGTAAGGTAAAGGGGACAGTAGATGGAAATTGAACACGGCAGCGTAGCAACAACAAGGCATAAAAGTGCTTATTTGGCTTGTGGCCCTAAAGACGGTCCACGAATATTTTTTGTTCACGGGTGGCCTGAGCTGTCCCTGAGCTGGCGGCACCAGTTGTTAACACTGGGCAACCTTGGCTTTAGAGCCATAGCGCCAGACATGCGTGGTTATGGACAATCTTCAAATTATGCTAAACATGAAGACTTTGCCGTCAGTGAGGCGGTTCAAGATATGGTTGAGTTACATACAGCTTTGGGGCAAGGCCCAGCAGTTTGGGTAGGTCACGATTGGGGTGCTCCTGTAGTTTGGAGTGTCGCACTACATCACCCTGAAATAGTTCATGCATTAGCAAACTTGTGTGTACCGTTAGGTCTTGAGGCCGGGGTGGATTCCATCATGGAGCATGTGGACCGAAGCATTTACCCTGCAGATACTTTCCCCAAGGGGCAGTGGGAATATCAATTCTTTTACAATGAAAATTTTGCTGCGGCCCAAGCAGAGATGCAAGCAGAGCCACTTAAGACAGTGAAATTACTCTTCAGAAAAGGCGATCCAGCAGGCGCAGGGCAACCCGCCTCCACAGCCTTTACGCGAATAAATGGCGGCTGGTTTGGTCCTGATGGCATTCCAGATATGGACATAGACCTTGATGTTATTTCTCCAGCTGAGGCAGATATTTTTGCCCAGGCATTAGGCCGAAATAGTTTTTTTGGCCCCAGTTCTTGGTACGTGAATCACGAAAACAATGCGGCCTTTAGCGCCAAAGTGAGCTCTGTATCTATTACTAAGCCGGTACTGTTTTTTCACGGCGAATATGATTATGTATGCCAAACGGCTACTGGCACGCTGGCGGATCCCATGCGCGCAAGGT
>CAJJAQ010000161.1 GCA_905182095.1 uncultured Pseudomonadales bacterium
ATCAGATATTGTCGCCAGCATCTAACCCCCTTACGAGTTACCAAGTTCTATTAGCTCATTTCAAGCTACTAAAGAAAATAGGGCAAAACTCCGCCCCTGGCAAATAGATACCTCTTTGATCTGAGAAAAATTTCTGCTGAAGCAAACAACATAACCACGCATTCACCTATTAATTCTACCTTTACAGCTATTACCAATAGCGGCAGAGTGCCCATATGAAAATTCATCTTATGCTTTTATGCGTTACCACTACCCTACTTTTAGGCTGCTCGAGTACTACGACAAAACCTTCCACCGGCACTAACAATGATCCATCAAACCAGACAACAAGCTGGTTTTGCGAAGGCACTTCAGGGATTTGGTCTTGCTCTAAACTCACAGCCCAAGAGATTGCCCAGCGCACAAGCGAAAAAGTGGTTAAACAAGAAAAGCTGAAGGACGCAGAAAATGCAGCGCAGCCATGGGAGACCCCAGTAGATAGGGCAATAGATGGGGCAAAAAATAGGGCCTTGGAGGAATCTACAACCGGCGACCAACCCGGCAATTCCATCGACTCAACACGCCCACACGCTACAGCAGTTAACGCTGCCACCCCTGGATATATTTCATTGGCTTATAAACCTAAGACGCCCACCTCATTACTCGACCTACCCGAGACATTTTGGGCAATACAAATCATGGCATTACAAAGTCAAGATGATCTAAATCAATTTGTCATGGACAAGCAACTGGTCGGTATAGCGGGGGCAAAAGTAGCATCCAACGGCAAACTATATTACGTTCTACTGCTGGGTGTATACGAGTCAAAATCCGTAGCTGAAGAAGCATGGAAAAGTCGCCCGCAATCTATCCGCTACCTACAACCCTACTACCGCTCTTTGGGCTCGCTACAAGAAGCCGTAGGTCGTGTCGAAGATCTGTAGTCAAACCCCACCTCAAAACGCCCACAAATGCTGACCACTAGGACTACTTTTTGTTCAGCAAGTGCGTTGTGTCAGCGCAGCTATTGATGGGACTAATCGCTTGATAGGAAGGACGACTGCGCAGCCGCGCAAAGTACCCATCTACATTGATAAAGTTTGAAGTATTCATACCGTCCACTTCTAGCACCATGGCCACAGACATCATTGGCACGTCAGCAAGGCTGAATTCACCGCACAGATAGGCCTGCTCGCATTCTTGCTCGCTTAAGACCTGTTCTAAAAACGGCAAAATTTCCCTGACCATGCCATCGCGACCTTTTTGCATTGCTGCTTGATCTCTTTGCTCTTCTGGCGACCACCATGGCATCCAAATCATTGGCAAAAATTTCGAAAGGACACCTTCGTCGGCATAGTTTTCAAGGGCGCGGGCTTTAGCTCGTAGGGCAACATCTTGAGGCAGTAACGGCGCGTGGTCAGACTTTTCGTTTAGATATTCATTAATCACAGTAGAGTCGTAAACAGTCAGATCACCATCATCGATCCACGGCACCTTACCCAGCGGATGTTTTGCCAAAACCTCAGGCACCTTTTTCCATACATCCCCAGGGCGTACACCAACTATTTGATAATCAAGTGATTTTTCTTCTAACACCACCTTGGTTTTGCAGCCATTGGTCGAACGCAAGGTGCCGTAAGGATAGTCTCGCTCCATTGTATAAAGTGTAATCATTTGCCGTCTCCGAGCCTTCGTTTACGATATTGATACAGGTTTTCTAGCGAAAAAATTACCACTGCTAGCCAGATCATAGAAAAGGTAAACCAGCGAATAGCAGGAACCGTTTCGTCATAAAGAAATATTGCCAATAGCAGCGTAATAGTGGGCGCCAAATATTGTACAAAACCAAGTGTGGTCAACGGCAAGCGAGTTGCTGCGGCGGCAAAAAACACCAGCGGTATAACGGTAATGACACCGCCTAATGCCAAACTTGCGCCGTCAAAAATCGTTCTTGTACCTTGGTCAAGATAAAGCAAAATCAGATAACCCAAAGCAATGGGTAGTACCAGCATGGTCTCAACAAAAAGCCCTACAACAGCCGGAAGATTGACCTTTTTGCGCAGCAGTCCATAAACACCAAAACTCATTGCCAGAGTTAAACCCAACCAAGGAACACTGGCTTGCACCACCAACTCTGTGCCAACGCCAAAGGCCGCTAAGCCTATGGCCAGCCATTGCAAAGGTCGCATGCGCTCTTGTAAAAACAGCCAGCCTAAAATGACGTTAACAAGAGGGTTTATGTAATAACCCAAACTGGCTTCAGCAATTTTCTCTGCTTGAATAGCAGAGATAAACGTTAACCAATTGATACTCAGTGCAATAGCTGTAACAACAAGAATGGCCAACTGAGACTTTGTCAGCGTCCAAACTCCCGCCCACTGTTTGGTAACACCAAGCAGTACCAGCAGCAACGGTATCGCCCAAACTATGCGGTTGGCTAATATTTCAAAGGGGCCAGCAAAGCCCACCCAAACAAAATAGATTGGCGCAATACCCCAGATACCATAGGCACCCAGCGCAAATAACAATCCCTTTTTAGTTTCATCCAAGGCCTCGGCCCCACCCTCATTTGCTTGAGGTGATGAACTCAAAAGTGATCTTTGCGCTTACGCGTCTCAGCAAAAACCGCGACGGGGTCAGCACCACTTAGCCCAACAGTACGCTGTAAATCAGGGCTGGTAGCACGCACAAACGGGTTGGTAGCGCGCTCTAAACTGATGCTGGTTGGAACGGTCGGAATGCCTTGGCTGCGCAACTTAGCAATTTCTTCAACTCGGGCTTGCAGGGCCAAATTGTCAGGCTCCACGGTTAGCGCAAATGCGGCATTGGCTTGGGTGTATTCGTGGGCACAATAAACCGTCGTTGCATCTGGCAGTGCCATAAGCTTTTCAAGACTCACCCACATTTGCTCCGCTGTACCTTCAAAAAGGCGGCCGCAGCCTAAGGCGAATAATGTGTCGCCAACAAATGCTACATCATCTTGTTCGAAGTAATAGGCAATATGGCCTGACGTATGGCCTGGCACTTCTATGACTTTCACTTTAGTTGCACCAAATTCGTATAAGTCGCCTTCAGATACCTGCACATCAATGCCGGGAATCCGGTGCGCATCATTAGCCGCGCCTACAACCGTACAGCCCCATTGGGCCTTTAAAGCTTCATTACCGCCAGCATGATCAAAGTGGTGGTGAGTATTTAGAATGTGGGTCAACTTCCAACCTTTGGCATCTAAGGCTGCGTTGATGGGTGCCACTTCTGGAGTGTCAATTGTGGCGGTAGCGCCGGTGGCATTATCATGGACCAAAAATCCGTAGTTATCGTCAAGACAGGCAATCTGTAGTACTTCAATAGTCATAAAATTTCCTTTAAAAATAGTAGGTTACTGGTTAGGCGCCAACGGTATAAATAAACAAGTGCGCGGCTCACCCGCCACACTGGAACTCTTGTGACCACGCCCATTGGTATCTTCTGCAAGTAAAATAGAACCCGGACCTAGGCGCCTTACGGTACCGTCCCCCACCTCTATATCTACAGAACCGGTTAAATTAACCACAAACTGCCGTCGGGGTGCATTGTGAAAACCAAGATCATAATCGCCGTCTACGCTTCTAAACATAACCCCTTTGGTTGGCCACATTTCCGAAATAGCCCCTAGCGCGCCTTGATCTATTAGCTCTAGGTGCAATTCTGCAAAGTGGCTTTCTCCGTCATCACCGGTAAATACACGGGTAATCTGCATGCTCGCCTCCCCAATAGGTGTTCCTCATAGCGGCAATTATCGCAGATCCATCGTCAAGCTGACACATTCTTACAAGGGTTAGAGTTACAAGGTCGTAAGTCAAAGCACTCAGCTCGCTAAAACACCAGTGCCGCCACAATAGCTCTCTTTGGTTGTTCTCTAAAAAGACTAAAGAGCTGTGGGCACTAATGCCACACAACTGCAGAACAGTGTATTCTAACACCCATACATTAATGCCCTTACGGCGCTTGCTTGAAAGCACTTATACGGCAATCTAACTAAAATTTTGAGACGCAAAAAAATTTAAGAGCCTATGAACAAAGTGCTGCAAGAAATTGTCGACTTACTGAATGTCGAAACCATCGAAGAAAACCTCTTTCGCGGGCAAAACCACGATACAGAGCATGTATTTGGTGGACAGGTGTTGGCACAAGCTTTGGCTTCGGCCTACAGAACCGTCAACCCAGAACATGAATTGCATTCATTGCATGCCTACTTTTTGCGGGCTGGAGATTGGACCCGACCTATACTCTACGAGGTAGATCGAATTCGCGATGGTCGCTCCTTCACCACCCGAAGAGTTGCCGCAGTGCAAAATGGTAAAGCCATTTTTACATTGTCCTGCTCATGGCAGCGTCGTGAGGAAGGCCTCAGTCATTCCCAGCCAATGCCTGATGTACCCCCACCCGAATCGCTACGCGGAGATCTAGAAGCCTACGAGGCTTTGGCTAAAGAACAGCCAGATATCGCTCGCTTCAGCTTCCGCTTTAAAGCCATAGAGTCACGGGCGGTGGAAAAAATTCTAATGATGGACCGCAATGACAAAGAACACCCACCGGTCAAACATACTTGGTTGAAAACTCGCGATCCGTTGCCAGACAATCCAGAAGTACACTTGGCATTATTGGCCTATATGTCGGACTTAGATTTTATGTCCACATCAATGCTGCCCCACGGGCGCAATGCCAGCAGAGATTCCATTCGAGGCGCCAGCTTAGATCACGCCATTTGGTTTCACCGACCATTTCGCGCCGATGAGTGGTTACTGTTTGCCAAAGAGTCGCCAAATGCCAGTGGCGCACGCGGATTCGTCAGAGGTCATTTTTTCAACCGAACTGGCGAGCTCGTCGCTACAGCAGCACAAGAATGCCTTATTCGGCCCGTTGGGAAGAATCGCGACCGACTAGCAGCGATTGCGGCCGAAAAGAGCTAGAAAAAGAGCTAGAAAAAGAGCGAGAGCGAAAACCAACAAACCATTGGCCACAATGTCAGGAAAAAGGCTTCCCAAAAGGCCAAAAAACGGCCCAAAAAGGGCAATAAAAAGGCAAAAAAAAGGCAATAAAAAGGGCGCAAATTGCGCCCTTTTTAAAAAGCCTTAAAGACCAGCTATATACGCTAACTCTACAACCTACAGTGCTTCGAGAATTGCCTCAGCAGCACTGACTTCAAGCTTACCTGGCGCTTCAACAGCCAGCTTAGACACAGTTCCATTGTCCACAATCATCGCATAACGCTGTGAGCGCGTACCTAAACCGAAACCACTGCCATCCATTTCCAAACCTAAAGCGCGAGTAAAGTCGCCATTGCCATCACCGACCATAACTAACTCTTCAGCATTTGCATTATCGCCCCATGCGCCCATAACAAATGCGTCATTTACCGAAAGGCAAACAATACTGTCTACGCCTTTGGCTTTAATAGCATCAGAATGAACAACATAGCCTGGCAGGTGAGCCATTGAGCATGTTGGCGTGAACGCACCAGGTACTGCAAAAACAACAACCTTCTTGTTTGCAAACAGATCATCTGTAGTTACTGGGGTTGGCTTGCCTTCTTGCATGGTATGCATAGTAGCCGCGGGCAATGATGCCCCTTCTTGAATCGCCATGTTGAATCTCCTTTAGCACTTAAAATTTCGATACCCGATTGTGAGCGCAGCCACAAAGTGGGTCAACTATTCATCTTACCTTGATTATTTACAGCAACCCAAATCCGTCTATTTCCAGGCAAACTGGGGTTGTTCAAAGTGCCCGACCCGAGTGTCCAGGCCTTTTAGGCAAACCTCGCGAAACTGATAAATAAGCGCAGCCGTGGGCGTTGCGATCGCTTCCAAACCCACGGGCATGCGCAACACTGGGTGCTCGCTACTGTCTACCACGTCTAACTTAGGCGCATCTTCACGCATAAATTCCGCGAGAGGAATGCGGTGCACGCTGGCCACCTCGTCTGGATTGAAATCTATCTGGGCACAACTCCCCGCCCAAACAACGACAGGCGTCATAACAAATCCAGAACGCGTGACAAAGTCATCTAAACAGCCCAAAACTGCGGCGGCCGGAAGGTCCAACCCCACTTCTTCGTGCATTTCGCGCAACGCAGCCTCCACAATACTTTCACCGGGTTCCACCCGCCCACCGGGAAACGCCCATTGGCCGGGATGGTTACGCAGTTTTTCCGAGCGCCTAGTGAGTAATAACGCTGCTTCATTGGACCACGAATTAGGCACATCAATACCGGGTATATCAGCGCCCATGCCGACATCAACAATGGTGATGGCCACGGCCGCTGAACTTAAATCTGCCTGAGAGGTTGTTTGTATGGCAAACCGGGCCAGTTGCTTGCTAATGGCATTTTGTAGCTCGTCGTTGCACTCATAACTCATAAAAAAAACTCATAAAAAACTCACAAAACCCGGCCAACAACATTTTGCTATCAGCAATGCAGGTGCCGCCCACATTTGTCCGGCACTCCGAACTGCCCAAGTAGGTACTCATGCCGGTGGCGGCGCTTATATGCCCTTAAACTCGGGCTTACGCTTACCTAAGAACGCATGCAGGCCTTCTTGGCCATCGGGTGTATTGACCAACCCAGCAATAGCGCGAGCTTCTAACTCCATTTGGGTCTCTAAACTGTGATCAAAGCTGCCATCTAATAGTGCTTTCACCTGCCCAAACGCCTGAGTTGGACCAGAGGCAATCTTAGCTGCCAGCTTGTGTGCTGCGGCCATCAACTCTTCTGGTTCAACAACACTGTTTACCACACCCCAATCTAATGCTTCTTGAGCATTCAACACCCGGTTAGTCAGCATTAATTCTCGAGATCGGCGATCGCCGATTTTGCGCGGCATATAATAGGTTGAACTGCCATCTGGCGATAAGCCGGCGTTGGTATAGGCCATAGTAAAGACAGCTTTACTCGATCCCACAGCTAGGTCCGCCGCCATAACTAACGAAAAACCTGCTCCAGCCGCGGTACCGTTGACCGCCGCAATCACTGGCGCAGGGTTGCGGGCTAAACGAGACAATGCCATGTGCAACTCACCAGTCATTTCCATAATTAACCTACGAGCACCCTCGCCTGCAGCGGCAAAGGCACTTAAATCGCCTCCGGCACAAAACATCTTGCCCGCACCGGTCAAAATCACCGCACGAACATCAACTCTTTCGTCTACAGCTAGTGCCACTTGATGCAGCTCTTTGGCCATTAAAGGTGACATAGCATTCATTGCATCTGGTCGATTCAAGGTAATGGTTGCGATATTTTCTGTCACAGAAAAAGTCAGTGTTTCGTAGCTCATAAAGTCTCCCAATAGGCACTGATTATTTTAATTTGCATAACATCCTAACGCTTAACTTAGCTTGTCGAAACCAGTAAGCTCTGCCCATTTAAACTAGCGCTCACGGAGACCTAAGATGGATATAGATCTAAGTAGTAATGATCTGGCCTTCCAACAAGAAGTACGCGAATTTTTAGCAGCCAATGCTTATAAGAACGGCGCGGACTATGCCGAGTGGCGTCTCAATTGGTTTAAGCTAGCTAGAGAAAAAGGCGGCTGGGATGTGTCTAAATGGCCCGAGGCATTTGGTGGTCCAGGTTGGAGCCCTACACAGCACTATATTTGGGAACAAGAAACCGCAGTTGCCCAAACTCCATGGGATCTGCCTTTTGGCCTATCCATGCTTGCGCCCGTACTGATGAATCATGGTAACGAAGAACAGCAAAATCGCTTTTTGCCTGATATCCGCGACCGCAAAGTGAACTGGTGCCAAGGCTACTCCGAACCTAACGCAGGTTCCGACCTTGCCAATTTGAAGACCAAAGCGGTGCTCTCAGAAGATGGCAGTTACTATACGGTTACGGGTACTAAAATCTGGACCACGTTAGCGCATATTGCGGATTGGATTTTCTGCTTAACCCGCACAAGCGATGCAGGCATAAAACAGCAAGGCATTACCTTTTTACTGATTCCAATGAAGCAGGCTGGCATTGAAGTAAAGCCCATCATTACCCTAGGCGGCTCCCATACTGTAAACATGGTGCACCTAACTGACGTTAAGGTACCGGTAGAAAATCGTGTTGGCGAAGAAGGCAAAGGCTGGGGTTACGCCAAAGGTCTGCTGGCTCACGAAAGAACCGGACTCGCAGGAATTTCAAAGTCCTTGGCTGCACTACAAAATCTACGCAAGCAGGCCAGCCAAGTGAAGCGCGGCAACAGCACATTATTGGACGATCCAAGCTATAGAGCAAAATTAGCAGAGTTGGAGATCGATCTGATGGCCACCGAGTTTACCGAGCTGCGCTCGTTAGCAAGCGCGGCAAATGGTGCAGAGCCGGGACCTGAGTCTTCTATTCTTAAACTAAAAGGCACAGAGATTCAGCAGCGCATTCAAAAATTGACTGTGGAAGCTGGCGGCATTTACTCGGCAGCATGGGGTCCTATGCCCGTTGGCCACCTTTTTGCCCGAGGCGGTATGTCCGGCTATTTATCTAGTCGCGCTTACACCATTTATGGTGGGGCATCGGAAGTACAAAGGGATGTGATTGCGAAAAATGTTTTAGGCATAAAAAAATCTCAAAGCAAATAGCAGCCTTTTACCTAACAGATGGCAAGAGCGCGGTTATTAGCGCTCGGCGTCCCAACCAATATAGAGAGAACACCCTGTGAATTTCGACATTTCATCTGAGCAAAACATACTTCAAGACAGTGTCGACCGCTTCGTTCAAGACCACTATGAACTCGACAAACGACAGTTATTAGTTTTAACCGAACAAGGCTTTAGCAATGACAATTGGCAGACTATGGCTGAACTTGGCTGGCTAGGCGTCAGCGTACCTGAGGCTCACGGCGGTTTTGGCGGCAACGAAATCGATACCATGATCTTGATGCAAGCATTTGGTAAGGGCCTAGTTTTAGAGCCCTTTTTCGCCAGTACGGTTTTAGGCGCCAAGGCAATTGCCGACGGCGGAAGCGAAGATCTAAAAACCAAAATGTTGCCGGGGGTAGTAGATGGCAGCCGTCAGCTAACATTTGCCTATGCTGAGGCTCAGTCGCGTTTTGATTTAAACGACATCGTTACGCGGGCACAACGCGACGGTGATGATTATGTTATCAACGGCCACAAGAGCATGGTATTGCACGCAGCAAGTGCTCACCAGATAGTCGTCAGCACGCGGACCAGCGGTGGGCAGGCAGAGCAAGCTGGTATCAGCCTGTTCCTTATTGACGCAGACGCTGCCGGCGTAGAAATAACCTCATTCCCTACAGTAGATGGGCAACAGGCTGCGGAGATAAAACTCGAAGGCGTCAAAGTGCCTAGTTCAAGACTACTAGGCGCACTGGACCAAGGTTATGAGTTACTCAACAGTGTGGCCACAGCAGGCATTTTGGCACTAGCGGCAGAAGCCGTGGGCGCTATGGAAATACTTTACAAAGATACCGTGGCCTACACTCAAGAACGCGAACAATTTGACCACGCGTTGTCGGATTTCCAAGTACTGCAACATCGAATGGTGGATATGTTCATGGAATACGAGCAATGCAAATCACTCCTCTATCGGGCCACCCTTGAAGTTGTGCAAAACAGTACAGGTGCGCAGCGTTCGGTGCATGCACTAAAATATTACGTGGGTAAGATGGGTACCTTCATTGGCGAGAACGCGGTACAACTACACGGTGGCATGGGCACTACAGAAGAGCTCAGAGTAGGCCACTACTTTAAGCGCTTACTGGTCATAGATGCACAATTTGGCAACTCCGATCACCACTTGGCCTTATTCGCTGCATAAAGTGCAGTATTTGTAAGCTTTGCGAGAAGAATTTTGATACGTCGACTACTAAAAGATCCACTGGTTACCTTTCTATTTTTTGGCGCGCTGCTGTTTGTTTTAACAGATTGGGTAAGTGACGAGGACGAGGCGTACCAAATTCAAGTGACGCCCGCAGAGGTCCAACGTCTGAGCGATCAATGGTCGCTACAAATGCGCCGCCCACCTAATGAGCAAGAATTAGATGGGCTTGTTGCTGCCTTCGTCAAAGAAGAAATTTACTATCGCGAAGCGCTGAAGCTCAACCTAGACGCCAACGACACAATCGTGCGCAGACGACTAGTGCAAAAGCTGACCTTTTTAACCGAAGATATCGCTACTGCTGAAGCAGCCGCAGTGCAAGTTCTGCAAGACTTTTACAGTGACCAATTAGAGCAATATAAAGAACCGGCAAAGTTCAGCTTTGCCCATCGCTACTTCTCGTCGGATCGCCGAGACAATAGCCAGGACATGGCAGTCCAAGCTTTGACCGATCAAACATTGAAGAGCGACCCTTTCATGTTACAAAAAGAGTACGCCCAGCGATCACAGCGCGATGTCGGCAATTTATTTGGCCGAGACTTCGCAGAAAAACTGGTACAGCTAACGACCAGTAATGAATGGCAAGGACCGCTCAAATCGGCTTACGGTTGGCATGCAGTAAAAATATTGAACATTACCCCTGCTAGAGTTCAGCCCTTCAATGAGGTAATAGAAAAAGTCAAAGTAGATTGGCAGCAGGCGCAACGTAGGGTGGCAAATGAAACCTATTTTGCCAACTTGAAAGCCAAGTATTCTATTTCCTACCCAGAACAATCTGCCGCCACTTCTACTGGCGCTAACTAAAATTGCCGTTGCAGAATGAACCGACAGCAAACACAACTCAGACCTACTTATTGATGAATACCATGTCCCATGCATAATATTAGAACCAAGCTGCTAGTTTCTGTATGGGCATTGGCCGCTATGTTGCTAGGTTTTTCTGGCAGTAATCTGCATGCAGATGAAGTTAGACCGGCTTATTTGGAAATTGTCGATGTGTCCAACCCGCAAAATACTGATAACCCGGTGAGCTTTGAAGTTCTGTGGAAACAACCCATCGTTGAAAATCGCCGACTACCCATTGAGCCTATTTTTCCTGCAAATTGCGAAATGCGCGAAGTCGGCCCACCCACCATTACCGCAAGCGCACTCATCCACCGCTGGCAAACCAACTGCGCTCTGAACCAGGGCGAGATCTCTATTAAGGGACTTTCCACCTCCATCACAGATGTACTGATACGTTTTGTCGAAAGCAACGGTACTGTGAGTAACTTCATTTTACGCCCTGCTAATCCGAATATAAACCTGAGCAAACCCAGCACCACCAGTGTGGGTTATTTGGTCATCGGCATAGAACACCTGCTAGCCGGCATAGACCATGTGCTTTTTGTCATTGGCTTAGTGTTATTTATTCGCAACCCATGGGCACTGCTGAAAACAGTCACGGCTTTCACTGTGGCCCATAGCATCACACTGGGCCTTTCTATTTATGATGTTGTTTCCCTCAAACAAGGACCCGTCGAAGCAGTTATTGCCCTATCTATTGTTTTCCTGGCAAGAGAATTGGCACAGCCACCTGAGCTGCGATCCATACTTACCCAAGGCCAACCTTGGTTAATGGCATTTTTCTTTGGTCTACTTCATGGTCTAGGTTTTGCTGGTGCGCTCACAGATATAGGGCTACCGGAAGATGCGCTTCTCAGCAGTCTTATGCTTTTCAATCTAGGAATAGAGATAGGCCAGCTGGTTATTATCGCACTATTCCTTGTTATCGCCTGGCTATGGCGTAAAGCCACTGAAAGACTTAATCTGCGTGAAGCCTACCTTTACTCCATGGCCGCCTATGGCATGGGGATCGTAGCTACGTTTTGGACTATAGATCGAACACTGGTGCTGTTTTAACCAAGCAGCCAAAAAACATCAAATACCTGGGAGGGGAAATGATGAATTCAAATACCATAAAGCTGTTGAGTACTTTGGGGCTCAGCGCAGTTATCGCTGCATGTAGCCAAGCTCCTCAACTTTCATTTCAAGATGCTTTTCGCCAGTCGTTAGAGACGGCAAAACCCGGCGACGTCATTACCGTACCAGAGGGAACTTTTGCCTTTGATCGCTCGCTCATCCTAAATGCCGACGGTGTAACCATTCGCGGTCAAGGCATGGGCAAATCTATTTTGAGCTTTAAAGGTCAAGTTGCAGGCGCCGAGGGGTTATCTGTAAGTGCCAACGACTTCACCATCGAAGATCTTGCCATTGAAGACACCATTGGCGACGCGCTAAAAGTCAACGAGGGTAACAATATTGTTATCCGCAGGGTAAGAACCGAATGGACCAATGGGCCAGATGTCAACAATGGCGCATATGGAATTTACCCAGTACAAACCACCAATATATTGCTCGAAGGCAACGTCGCTATTGCAGCCTCAGACGCCGGCATTTACGTAGGTCAGTCCAAGCAAATCATCGTAAGAAATAACCGCGCGGAATTTAATGTAGCAGGCATAGAGATAGAAAATTCTATCGGCGCAGACGTCTATCAAAACACCACCAACAATAATACCGGCGGCATTCTAGTCTTTAATATGCCCCACATTACTCAACGAGGGTATGCAACTCGGGTGTTTGACAACGATGTTAATAACAATAACACCGCCAATTTTGCAGCGCCAGGCACCGCTGTATCGGGCGTGCCTGCAGGCTCAGGTGTTATGGTCAACTCCAATGATCAAGTGGAAATTTTCAACAATCGTATTGCCGACAACAATACGGCGAATATTGTGATCTCTAGTTACTTCAGCGCCAATTATGCCGGCCAGCAAGAATTAGCCGCAGAATTCGACCCCTACCCAGAAGAAATTCTTATCTATGACAACACCTTTTCCGGAGGTGGCACAACACCAGGTTTTGATTACTTGGTAGAAATAAGAGACGCAATTTACGGCGTTGATGGTGCATTCCCAGACATCATTTGGGACGGCATCATTGACCCTAATAAGGCCGAGGAAAAACAAGTGATCTGCGTTGATAACGGCGACGCGCAGTTACTCAGCGTGGATGCAGCCAATGAATTCAAAGGCGCCGGTGTAGATATGCAAAAGTATGACTGCACAGTGGCTAAACTGGCGCCTATTGAACTGGCGAGCAACTAGGCATCCTTAACGTGAGTACCATTAAGGCGTTAGTGGCAGGACTTTGCGCTTCCATCTTAGTGGGCTGCGGCCAAGGTGAAGTAAAGCACTTCGACGCCAATGAATATCCCCAAGCCTTGTCGGATTGGGGAATTATCGAACTTCAGGGAACACAGCTCAAAGTTAATGACTCAGCAGTGGTCTATGAACTGAATACAGCACTATTTTCTGACTATGCACTGAAGCTTAGAACCGTGTTTATGCCCGTTGGTGAAAGTGCCAATTATCATCCTTCAGAAACCTTCGATATGCCTGTAGGCAGCATTATCAGTAAAACCTTCTTCTATCCCAAGGACAGTGAGGGAAGACTGCTAACCACAAACACTTGGCAAGGCGACCCAAAGGAAGTATCCACGTCTAATCACCACTTAGTAGAGACGCGCTTATTGGTGAAACAAACGGGAGGTTGGGATGCCATCTCTTATATTTGGCAGGGTCAGGAGGCTTACCTCAGCATCACCGGTAAATTGCAAAGACTCACTCTAGCCAATAACAAGCAGTTGAATTACCTCATACCCAGTCGCAATCAATGCGCCTCCTGTCACGCAACAAATCATACCACCAAGACTATTCGACCCATCGGCATTAAAGCCCGGCATCTGAATAGAGCATCTAACCTCTATCAAGCCAACCAACTAACCCATTGGCAAAGTAAGGGAATGCTACAAGGGGTCACCCGGCCTGTGGAGGCTAATGCACTTTGGAATGATGAGAGTGCAAGCATCAAGCATCGGGCACGCTCTTACTTAGACATCAACTGTGGCCACTGCCATAACGCAGAGGGAGCAGCTGATACTTCTGGCCTACTACTCGACTATGAGGATCATCCCAAGTCGGCTATGGGCTACTGCAAGCCCCCGGTGGCAGCGGGCAGTGGCACTGGCGGGCGCCTGTACTCCATTGTTCCAGGACACCCAGCACAATCCATTCTGAGTTTTCGGTTAGACACAGACAACCCAGCTATGATGATGCCTGAACTAGGTAGATCGCTGATTCATAAAGAAGGTGTAGAACTGGTTTCGGCTTGGATTGCTGAGCTTGAAGGTGAGTGCATCTAGCGCACTAGGTGCTGATTCGCCTGGGGCGTTGCTTCTCAAACTTTTTGTTGGCGCTATTATTTTTGTGTCTTTTTATGCAGGGCATTTTTTAAATTGCAGCACTTACGCAAAGTCCGTTTGCGTAAGTTCAATCAATGCTTTTAGCACCGTCCAAGCTGAGTACTCGGACCGAAGACTAGCCAGAACTGGCGGCGGCATTTGCCCGCTCCGCGCGCATCTCTTTCAAGCGAATTACAATCTCTTCATGACGCGCACGGTTTAGTCCATATTTGGAATAACAATAAATACTCACCACCGCAAAGCCAGAGACAATGGGACCGTAAATCCAACCCAACCATGCCACAGTAACTGCGGGCACATCAGTCGCCGTCTGAATTGCGCTTCCAGTAGGCCAATCGATAAGCGTTAAGGCAAGACCCGCCACTACCGTGCCAGCACCTGTGGTGACTTTATTTGAGAAGGAGATCGCAGAAAAGAAAATACCTTCCTGACGCTGGCGTGTTTGTAGCTCATGTTCGTCCACTATGTCCGCCACCATAGAGTTGAATGCAACCAAAGCTTGAACAACACCAAAGCCCTGAATGAACTTAATGATGATTAATGTGGTCAACAGTTCACTCGTGCCATTTTCTGGCAGTATGCCCATAAAACGCAAAACAATGGGCAACACTTGGCAGCTAGCCCAACAGCCGGTGCCGACTAATATCGACGGCTTCTTATCAAACAAAACCGTAAAGCGCCGAGCAAACAAAGTACCAATCAAAGCACCAATAGGCGTAGCCATAAAAAATAGCAAATTGCCTTTACTCTTGAGCTCCCAAAAATAGGTATTCATATGCAGGTTGAGGGCGTGATCTACGCCAACCATCATATAGACCACCAGCACCCCACAAAATAACCAGCGGAACGATCTATTGGTCAAAGCAGAGGCTAACTCGCTGAACGTTCTCTTTAATACCGGTAGAAGCCCCCTCGCAGTCTGTGCATTTTTGGACTGAGGCAGGTAAGGAATACGACTGGCGGTACCGCGCGCGGTGATACCCACCGCGGTACACATAATCAGCGCCATGGTGAGAGCAAACGGACCATAAGCACTGGCATCAAATTGGCTTTCAGAGAAAAACACAAAGAAGCCAATAAAGTAGGTCAACATATGCCCCACATAACTGAAAAAGTACCGGTAGGCGACAACTTCTGTGCGCTCGTTAAAGTCTTCGGACAACTCCGCACCCAGCGCAACATGCGGAACATGGTAGAGAGTCATGGCGACACGAGTGAGTACGGCAAAGACCGTAAGCCACGCGAACAAGGCAACCTCGGATAATTCGGGTGGGCTAAATAAGCCGTAAAAGGCTAGGCCAAGCGGAAGAATGGACCAATAAATAAATGGGTGTCTGCGCCCTAGCTTACTGCGCCAATTATCAGACAAAGAGCCTACTAATGGATCCGAAATGGCATCAAAGGCCAACGCGATACCCACCGCAAACCCAGTATAGATAGTGGGTAAACCCAGCACTTGGGTATAGTAGAAAAAGACAAAAACATTAAAAGCACCATTTTTGATACCCTCAGCCGCTTGACCGACGCCGTAACTTATTTTTATTCCGCGAGTCAGCGGTGGTGTTGTCCCTTCCATGACTAAAGAGTACAACGAGTAATGCGAGGTGTAACTAAAAACCGAATCCAGAATGCAACTTTTCTGCGGAGACTAATAAACTCACGAGCACTTTAGCTTCAACGCCGTTTGCCTTAGGCTAATCGACAAAGAAAAAGACAACATTTTACCGGCTAGAAGAAAGTTAAGGATCAACCCATGACAACCCAGAACAGCAATGTCGAGCTACCCATTGGCTCACCGTTAATATGTCCCACAGAAACCGTAATCGAAGACTGGATCGACTATAACGGCCACCTAAATATGGCCTATTACCACGTCATCTTTGATCGCAGTGTGGATCATTTTTTCGATTATCTAGGGGTAGGCTCGATCTACGCACGCAGTGGGGCAGGATCCTGCTTCTCCATGGAAGTACATGTGAACTATTTAAACGAAGTGGCCCTAAATGACGAAGTGGAGGTACGCTTACAGTTATTAGACTTTGACAGCAAACGCCTGCATTTCTTCCAGGAGATGTATCACAAGGAGCAAGGCTATTTGGCCGCCACCTCGGAACAACTATCTCTACACGTAGATATGCAAACCCGCAAAACCGCTGCCTTTCCCGACACAGTATTGGCAACTCTAGAAAACGTAATGGGGAAACACAAAGCGCTACCAACGCCACCTCAAGTGGGCAGGGTAATTGGTATTAAACGGAAATAGCTGACAACAACGTCGGCCGAATGGACAAGCAAAATAGCGACCTTGGCTGCTAAAAACAAACCCTCCAGCCCGTTCTTTGCAGACTCAGTTGATGGGACTCAAAACAACGAGGCTGAAACATAACAACAATGCTGGCCAGAACCACCAGCCAACAGACAGAAAAAAGGGCGGACTATTTAACCAATAGACCACCCTCTTCCGCCGTACTAATCTAGCGATCGATTAATAGCCTTCGAGTACGCCATAACGGTTTCGGTGAAAGTTTACATCGCCAAAAGTTTGCTCAGAAACCGCAGCGCGCTTAATAAAGAAACCGATCTCAAATTCGTCAGTCATGCCAATACCGCCATGCATCTGAATACCCTCACGCGAAACTAAGTTGTAAGTCTCACCGACTTTAGTTTTAGCAAGGCTTGCGAGCTTGGCAATCTCATCCCCATCACGGCCTTCGTCCAATGCAGTCAATGCCTCCAAAACGCAAGACTTAGACAGTTCAATTTCGCAGAACATATCTGCCGCGCGGTGCTTTAGTGCCTGGAAGGAACCAATTGCAACACCAAACTGCTTACGTTCTTTTAAATAAGCTACAGTGCGCTCAAAACACTCTTGCAAGCCACCCAACATCTCAGCACACAGCCCGATGCGAGCAATATCTAGTGCTACGTCTAAAGTATCAGCGCCTTGGCCCAGCGTACCAATAAGCGCATCAGCCCCTACGGTCACGTTACTCAGAGTGATATTTGCCGCATTACGCGAGTCAGCCATGATGGTACGGGTAACCGTTACACCGTCTGCCTTAGCATCTACCAAAAATAGGCTAATGCCGTCTCTTAAATGAGTATCGCCAGAACTACGAGCCACAACAATCAAATGATCGGCTACATTGCCATCAAGAACAAAGGTTTTGCTGCCAGACAGCGAATAGCCTGCGCCCGAAGCCGTCGCTGTAGTTGCGATGTTGTAAGGATTGTGTCGATGAGACTCTTCTAAGGCTAATGCCAGTAGTAACTCACCAGCCGCCACTTTAGGCAGAAGTTCGTTTTTCTGCTCAGCAGAGCCGCCAACATTAATTACCGTACCGCCAACCCAAACAGAAGCGTACAGCGGGCTTGCTGTGAGCGTTCTACCCGACTCTTCAGTAACCACACCAAGGCCTTTATAACCAAAGGCTAAGCCACCGTGCTCTTCACCCCAAGGAATCGCCGCCCAACCGAGCTCAACCATAGAGTTCCATGTACCACGGTCAAAGCCATCGGAATTCGCACCATCGCGCAGTGCGCGCAACTGAGTGATAGGCGTATTGGTCGTGCAAAAATCCTTTGCACTGTCTTTGAGCATCGTTTGCTCTTCGTTCAAAATCATTGGCATGAGTGCCTCTCCATTTACGACCTGGTCAAGCGTACTGCTTAACACCAAAATATTATGCTTACATTGCAACGTATCATCACATGATATGTTCAACTTCCGTGAAATAGTGATCCTGGTGAGCGGCCACAACACTTCCAGTGGCGGCCGCCTTTTACCATTTTCGAGCACGCAGCAATGAAACCAAAGTATTGACTAAAAGTCGAGCGCGCGGCGTAGTTAATCACCCGTGCGGTATTCCCCAAACAGAGCTTCGCTCCCATTAGAATTCTCCTACCTGAGAT
>CAJJAQ010000162.1 GCA_905182095.1 uncultured Pseudomonadales bacterium
GCACATCACATCCGCGCAGAGTAACACCCGGGATATCGCCGGCTTTGCTTGGGTCTCGACTGATAGCCACAACCTCTGCACCAGCGGCCTGAAGCTGCATAACCGTTGCTAGACCGATACCTGAAGTACCCCCAAATACCAGCGCTTTCTTACCTTTGACGTCCATTGTGCTCTCCCAATAATTGAGGGGCTATTTCAGCAGACCGCCAATCAGAAGTCATCTATTGCGCGCTGGTATTTACCAAATCTGCGTGGATTAATCCTCAAGGCCGCCTAACTTCGCTACAATTGGAGATTGTTTTAGCAGGCGACAGACGTGTATCCAGAAAACCCCCTAGAAGAGGCAGTGCAACGGTTAATTGAGCGGCGAACCGTGAAAGTCATACATATGCTCGAGCCAGGACCCAATGACGCGCAAATGCATAAAATACTCAGCGCGGCCATACGGGTTCCCGATCATGGCAAACTGGCACCTTGGCGGTTTATTGAATTTAACGGTGATGCGAGAACTGGGTTTGGTGAAGTACTGGAGCGCTGCTACAAAGCGCAAAAACCGCAAGCTACTGAGGCGCAGATTGCCCATGAAGGCGCTCGATTTCTACGCGCGCCCAGAGTGGTCGCGGTCATCAGTCGAGTAAAACACGAGCACAAGATTCCGGTTTGGGAGCAAACTTTGTCAGCAGGGGCAGCCTGTCAAAATCTTTTAGTCGCAGCAAACCTAGTAGGCTTTGTGGCCCAGTGGCTGACCGAGTGGTATGCCTATGATAAAGGCGTGGATCAGGCCTTAGGCCTTGACCAAGACGAGCGCGTGGCCGGATACATATACATAGGCTCAGCTGCTGAAAAACCCCCTGAACGACCAAGAGCCACTTTAGATGAAGTGCACAGCCAGTGGGTTGCACCTAGCTAGCTGCCTTTAAAAAGGCAAACACTGACCAACACGCACGCACAAAAGAGCAAATAAAGGGCCAGCAACTTCTGGCCTTCTATCGTTCTGGCTAAATCCTTTAGCTAACTGCTTTAGCTTTGCGTCGTTTCTATATCTACGCTATTACCAATTACCTATTGTTCTGCGACCTTTGGGAAGGTTTTACTAAAGGCACCATTTGGACCATAGGTTGTGGCTTTGCTATAAAAGCCCGTGGTTACCAGTTCAACCACGATGTCTTCTCCTGTTCTGTTTTCCCAGTACCAGCCATGTATGCCATCAAACGGCGCGACAAACGAGCCGTGGGCATCGCCACCACGACCAATATCAAAACTCACTGAGTCTTCAGGTTCTGTACCTTTTTCTTCACTGTGCATGTCGAATATCAATTCAGCTTCAGGATCATTAGAGGCGCTGACCGCTTGCCAAGTAAAAACCATACTCTGGCCCTGCTCTAGGGCATATTTGTATTCCACAGATTCGAAAGGCGCCAACGGAAACGACGCGCTGTCCTTATGGTAACCAGCTGGCTGTTTTGACAGCGCAGCAACACTGTATCCGGCCATGCCTTTGATGCCCATCAACTCACCCGCGCCAGTTGGATCAACATCGTACTCAGCAGGCAGCACAAAAAGCACCAAAGCCAGAGCTGCCGCAACTACAGAGCCAAGCGAAATCAAACCTAATCTATCCGGTGTGGCCTCACTCACGCTAAATCCCTCCAGCTTCAACAATATATTTGTTATGACAAGCACGGCAGACGTTATAAATTTCTCCGCCAGCGTTAAACAACGCTTCGGCATCTTGATCTATTGCAGCTTGGCGAGCCTTCAAGGCGGCGCGAGTCATGCCTTGGGCATATTCAACCCAATCAGCTTGATCCGCAGCGTAGCCTCTTAGCATTAACAAATTGCCGCCTTCAGCAACAACGGAGGCGCTATGCACGACAGCGGCCCAACCCTCATCTGTTGTCGGCTGCAGGTCTTGCTCGCCTTCAACAGTGATAATAGCGCCGGCAGAAGCCCAAATTTTATCCGCTGCGGGTTCTAGATATTCAGTCATTAGCTGATAGGTACTACCCGTTGCAGCGCCTTGAATGCTGCCTTGCTCAGATTGTTGCCCACAACCGGCAAGCCCTAGGGAAAGACTAGCCAACAGCGCAAAACTTGCTTTAATCCAATTCATGTATTCATCCTAATTTTTATCGTTGTCGCCCAAGGCCTGAAACTCAGGGCTTAAGACGCCGCAAACAAAGTTTCTAACTGGCTTACTAGATGATCAATTAACTAACTAACTAACTAACTAACTAACTAATAAATCAATAAATCAATAAATCAATAAATCAATAAATCAATAAACAGTGCGCACTTAAAGCGTGCGCTTCAACCACCACGCAAAAATAGCGGCAATACGTGGAGTCATACGACTCTTATTGTATGCGTCACCTAGGCGTTTCAAAAACTCGCTGCGCGTTGGGTAACTAAATATAGTTTTTTGTGCAGCGGACAAGCCCAAATTATTTGACATCATCAAACAGATGGGTGCCAACAGTTCCCCCGCATCCGCGCCGATTATTGTCGCGGCTAAAATTTCATCCGTACCTTTCTTCGTAACGACTAAGGCATAGCCACCCTGGGCTTTCGCCTTGGCAGCACTTGCGAAGGGTTTGGCTTTTACTCGGTCCAGTTCGGTCAAATCAAATTCGTAGCGGTCATAGGCTACGCCAGTTTGCTCTAGAACATCTAAAGAGGGGCCAATAGAGGCAACCTCTGGAGACGTATAGGTACAATGGGGTATGGCCAGTCCAGAAACTTTGGCCGTAGGAAAAAACAAAGCATTTTGTATTAAAGCCCGGGCCTGAGCGTCAGCATGGTGGGTGAACTGCTGTGTAGTTGCACAGTCACCAGCCGCGTAGATATGACTTTGGGTGGTGCGCAGCTTTGCATCTACACTGACAAACCCGCGACTATCTAAATTGACCCCTGCGGCTGCCAAATTGAGATTTTCTGTATTCGGCCTGCGACCCGCAGCCAGCATAATCTTTTCGCAAACCACAGTGCCTTTTTGGGTATGAATGGTGCCCGACCCTTCAATTGCAGTAACCGCTTCGCCCAAATGCAAACGCACACCGCTGTCCGTTAATGCTTGGGCCAAAGTTTCACCCGCTAATGGAATTTCTAGCGGCAGTAAGCGAGACGCTTGTTCAAACAACTCTACCCGAGTACCCAGGCGAGAAAATGCCTGCGCTAACTCACAGCCAATTGCCCCGCCGCCCAAAATTGCAATGGATTCCGGCTGCGTAGTTAAATCAAAAACATTTTCATTAGTCAGTACCAAGGCCGGATCAAGACCGGGAATGGGCGGCAGCGCAGCCCGCGCACCAGTGCATAGCGCAATGCGCCGGGCGTTAAACGTGATGTCATCTAACTGCAAAAGACCCTGAGCATTGAAACTCGCCTCGCCTTGAAATACATCAACACCCATTTCGCTATAGCGCTCGACTGAGTCGTGTGGCGCAATACCTGCGCGCACTTCTCTAAGCCAAGAAAAAGCGCCATCAAAATCTGCGTTAGGAGTTTCTTGAGTATAAGACAGCAGCGCTTTAGACGGCATGCAGCCCACGTTCAGGCAATCTCCGCCCATGCGATGCCGCTCAATAAGTGCAACATTGGCACCAAGCCCAGCGGCGCCAATAGCGCTGATTAAACCCGCAGGGCCAGCCCCTACTACCACCAAATGATATTTAGCTTTCGGTATTGGGTTTACGTAATCCGTTGGGCACAGCAGCTGCCAACTCGTGGTGTCAAAATGTTCACCGGGGTAACTCATAAACTGTTCTCACTGTTCGACCGATTTGGACTGGGCTTGCTCTAAATGTTGGTTCAGGGTTTTTGTTGATATACGAGTAATCACAATGGTTAACACCAGTGTGGCAAACAGACCGCCATAAAATAGCCAATTACTGGCCGGCAGCGCTTCTATTTGACCTGACAATACACCGGTAATATTTTCGGCAATAGAGCCGATGTATACGAACAATAACGTACCGGGCATCATTCCCAACCACGAGACAAAAACATAGGTTCTAAACTTAACGCCGGTTAAACCCATGGCGTAGTTAAGGAGGTTGAATGGGAACACTGGAGAAAGTCGGCATAAAAACACGACTAAAGCGCCCCGCCCTTCAATGGCTTTATCAAGGGCTGCGAAACGCGGCATAAGCGCAAGTTTATCCGCCACCCAATCTCGAGCAAAAAAGCGCCCCACCAAAAACGCACAGGCAGCGCCTACTGTGCTAGAAAAGGAAACAATGGCAAACCCGTAACCTAAACCAAAGAGGAAACCGGCGCCTAGCGTGAGTATGCTGCCAGGCAACAGCAAAACCACCGCGGCAATATAGAATACGCTGAAGACTAACCAGGAGATTTGCCTGTTGTTTTCAATCCAAGCAAAAAAATCGGTTAGCCATTCAACAACAGGTAAGGTTGCCGCGCCGATTGCCAAAATAACTAGGGCGACTATAAATATGAGTACTTTATTCATTAGAGCGCCTCAGCCAATTCGCGCAACACAAACTTTTGCACTTTACCTGTGGAGGTTTTTGGTAGATCAGTAAATATGACATTTTTGGGCACCTTAAAACGCGCCAAGTTATCTCGGCAGTATTCGATCACTTGATCTTGGTTTAGCGGCTGATCTGGGTTGCGTAACGTGACAAATGCACAGGGCGTCTCACCCCACTTTTCATCGCTTTTTGCTACGACTGCAGCTTCCAAAATGCCTGGATGCTTAAACAACAGATCTTCAATTTCGATACTCGATATATTTTCGCCACCGGAAATAATAATGTCTTTGGAACGATCCTTAATCTGTATGTAGCCGTCTTCAGCCCAAACCGCTAAATCTCCCGAGTGGAACCAGCCACCGACAAAGGCTTCTTGGGTAGCCGTTGGGTTTTTCAAATACCCCTTCATTACATTGTTACCACGCATCATAACTTCGCCAATAGTTTGCCCATCTTTGGGCACCGGCTGCATGGTCTCTGGGTCTGCCACCATCAAGCCTTCGAGCATCTGCCCGCCGACTCCTTGACGTGATTTCAGTACGGCTTTTTCTTCATCACCAAGACCACCCCAAAGATCTTCCCGCCAAGCGCAAAGCGTAACAGGCCCATAGGTTTCAGTTAGACCGTAAACGTGGGTCACATCCATACCCTGGGCTTGCATGCCTTGGATAATTGCCGCGGGCGGTGGCGCGCCAGCTGTCATCACTTTAACTTCATGTTTAACCAAATTTTTCAGCTCATCACTGGCTGACAAAAGCGTATTGAGTACTACTGGCGCACCGCAAAAGTGTGTCACCCCATACTCGGCCATGGCCTGATAAATTGCGTCATCGCGTACCTGACGCAAACACACAGAGGTGCCGGCATTGGCAGCCAAAGTCCAAGGAAAACACCAGCCGTTGCAGTGAAACATGGGCAAGGTCCACAAATACACTGGGTGGTCACCCATGTTCCAGGTTAACGCATTAGATATCGCGTTGAGATAAGCGCCACGGTGATGCGTGACCACGCCTTTTGGATTGCCTGTGGTACCTGAGGTGTAGTTCAGTGCTATGGCATCCCATTCGTTTAAGGGTAAAAAGTCGCTCGCATCTGCGGAAATATTTGTCCAGGGAGAATCGGCGCCCTGGCGTACTAAATCTTCATAGTTTTCGTCGCCAACCAAGTTGCCTGCAGGATAAGTGGCATCGTCAATATGAATCACCGGTGGCGGCGCCGACATAAGGCTCAATGCTGCCTCAGCGAGGGGACCGAATTCTTTGTCTACCATGAGCAATTTGGCTTCCCCATGTTCCAAAATGAATGCCACGGTGGCCGCATCTAAGCGCATATTGATGGCATTGAGCACAGCGCCGCACATGGGCACAGCGAAATGCGCCTCAAACATTTCAGGTAAGTTTGCACTGAGTATGGCAACTGTATCGCCACGACCTAAACCGCGCTGGGTCAATGCAGCGGCAACGCTGGCACAACGCACATAAATTTCGCCCCAAGAAACAGAGCGCTTACCGTAAACTACGGCGGGCTTATCTGGATAAATAGAGGCCGCCCTGCGCATCATAGATATGGGCGATAGCGTCGTAAAATTGGCGGAGTTAGCGTCTAGATCTTGTTCGTATATGTTCATAGTTACCGGATTACCGTGAGCAATTTATATTGTTAGTTAGGCTGTCGGATGTTGCAACCGCACCTGCAATCAAAGGCTGAGTATCTCAGACGAGAACGCAGACCCAGTTACTCCGCTGCTGACGCGGACTGAGGAACGGCAAGAATTACATGGCAGCGGGCCAATTCTCTAAATACTTTAGAGGCGTTCAATGCACAGCGCGCTCAGTCGTGTCTGGTCTCCTAGGCTTAGAGTTTTAGCCTTTCTCGCCACCAGATCCATGCGTACCGCCACAGCGTGAGCGGAAAGACTACATTGCTGTGTTTCCACGTTGAACATCAAGTGGCCAAATTGCTGCACCTTAGGTGCAACGTCAATCATGCCCGAAACCACCACGTAGCGATCAGACACCGCCAACGGGTTATAAAACCGTTTGCGAAACTCTAAAACTGCCCCGCCTTCATCTGGATCTGGCGCAGAACCGTCTTCAAAACCGCTCCACAAATGCGGCATTGAGTCGGATATACGCCCCATGTAATTGTGCAGCATTAATAGCCCTGATCCAGCACATTCCTCCGCTTGGATAATACCCTGGCCTATCGGCCGAAAGCCCTGCGCGAGTGCCTGGGGCATTGTGAGTTGCGCGAAAGGCAGGTCTTGGGCAATACCTCTGGGCAAAGCGTGGGTCAAAGACTGCGCCGGCTCAAGTACGCTAGCATTGGCTAAAGACAAATCTGCTACCTGATACAACGCCGAACAAGCCACCTCGCCCGTTGCGTCATTACGCAACTCAGCAACCACATTAAACTCATCATGCTGCACAACACCGAAATAGCCGCTTAACGGCGCAGCCAACCTTGATTCATTTTGAAAGCGCGAATGCTGCCGGGTAGTGCGCGACAATAGCGAGTCCACTTCATTTGCACGCAACAGGCCACTGCCAATAAGCCCAGTTGACAGGGTTTGCCATAATTTTTGTTCGCAAAACCGCACGTTTAGGTGATTATTTTCATCACACTCCCAGCTATTCACACTACCTCGATAGCTCAACTCCACTAAACAATCCCCAAATCTATTAATAAAACCCGTTAGAAAAAAATCTATTCTCAGTAAGCTAGGCAGGACAAATTTGGGCCACTAGATCGTCGTTATTAAAATGACAAATATCGCAGGCACAACAACAAAGCGCATCAATTGATACCAAATACTAAAATAACGCGGATTTTCAATTGCCAGTTCATCTGCAGAGACATGTTTGGGCAAAAACCATGCAACTAGAAGCGCTATGAGCAGCCCACCTAAAGGCAAGAAGACTTGATTAGGAATATAGTCAACCAGAGCGCCCAGCGAGCGATTAAAGAGCGCAACCTCTGCCCAATGGTTATAGGTGAGTACGCTCATAATACTGAACGGCATTAACGTCGCCGTTGCCAATAACGTGGCCTTAATCCGCGAAACTTTCAGCCACTGCATTACAGAACCCGTTATCGGTTCCGCAAGCCCCACCATAGAAGTCACCGCCGCAACCGAAAGCAGCAGGAAGAACAGTACTGCCACCACATCCCCGCCCCACATCTGGTGAAAAGCCAAAGGCAGGGTAAGAAAAATGAGCCCCGTTCCAGCATCCGGTGCCATACCGTTATTGAACACCATGGGGAAAATCACCAGCCCAGCAAGCAGTGCCACGCCAGTATCTGCGGCGACAATGATCAGAGCACATTTGGCAACAGAAATAGATTTAGGCAAATAAGCACCAAACATCATCATGCCACCCATGGCTACGCCAATAGAGAAAAATGCTTGGCTCAACGCTGCAAGAAAAGTGTCCGCACTGATCTTAGAAAAATCTGGCAAAAACAAATAGGCCAAAGTTTCGGGCACACCGCCAGCGAAAATATTGAAGACAAACAATACCAGCAACAATGCGAATAGCGTTGGCATAAGTATTTTTACCGCGCGCTCAATCCCCTGCTGTACACCTGCACAAATAATGGCTCCGGCCGTGACCAGTGACAAGACGGTCCAAAATATTGAGGTGGGAACATTGAGTAATAGGTTATCAAAGGTTGCTTTGGCGGTAAGGCTATCTGCGCCGGGCATTTGTCCGGTCAGGGCCAAGTAGAAATAATAAAGTACCCAACCGGCCACCACGGCGTAGGCCATTTGAATGAGGAATGCCGTTGTTACATTGAGAACGCCCACCCAAGACCAGTGGCGGGATAAACCTGCGTCACCGGCTACTGCGTTAATAGAGGCTGACGGACTAAAGCCGCCCCTGCGCCCTAACATGATCTCAGCCATCAAAATTGGCACGCCAATTAGGAACGCACAGCCCAGATAGACGATGACAAAAGCAGAGCCGCCATTTTCACCGGTGACATAGGGAAAGCGCCAAATATTACCCAGACCAACGGCAAAGCCGATGGAAGCCATTAAAAATCCGCCCGTTGAACCCCATGCCGTCGAACCGGCGTTATTACTCATAGTTATCGTCCTTTAAATTCAGGCGCACGTTTTTCGACAAACGCTTGAGCCGCACCTTTGTGGTCTTCAGTAGTAAAACATCGAGCCATAGACATAGCCTCACTATCCAAAATCTGACTCAGAGATTGGGTATTACTCGCATTCAAATTTTTCTTCATGTAGCCCAGTGCAACTGTCGGCAGAGCGGCCAACTGGGTAGCCATGGCTTGTACCGCTGCAGGGAACTCTTCAGCGCTAACCGATTTATTGATCATGCCGAGGGCCAATGCTTGCTCGCCAGTAATAACCTCAGCGGTGAACATAAGTTCGCGAGCCTTGGTATGCCCAACCAGCAACGGCAAAAAATAGGACATGCCGTAGTCACCAGACAATCCTACTTTAGAGAAAGCTGTGGTGATCTTTGCATTATCTACAGCAATGCGCAGGTCACAGGCTAGGGCCAGCGAGCACCCTGCACCGGCCGCGGCACCCGGAATGGCAGCTAAGGTGGGCTTGGGCATTTCATACAGCATACGAGACACATCAAAGCCTGGTCGAAGGGACTGAGCTCGTTGCTCTATGCTCACCGGCGCCGAAGCACCTGAACCGGCTGCCGCAAAGCCTTTTACATCGCCGCCAGCACAAAAAGCACTGCCGGCACCTGTAAGCACCACACAACGTACATTGGTGTCCATCGCTAGGCGCGGCAACGCCTCCATCAAGCCCTGAATCATTTCGCCTGTCATAGCGTTACGCGCTTCAGGTCGGTTCATGGTCAAGGTTGCTACGCCATCTACTATGGCT
>CAJJAQ010000163.1 GCA_905182095.1 uncultured Pseudomonadales bacterium
TAGAAAAAATACCGCCAATGCTGCAAACACAATGTAAGGCATGCCTCCGTCCGCAGGCATACCTAGCACAATAGCACCGCCGACACATACAGCTGCAAGGCCGAGAAAAAACAAGATGAAGTTGCCCATGGTTACCTCAGCGATAATCAGGGCGAAACCAAAACCTATCCATAAATATAACGGGGCAACACTCATACTTTCACCCATCTTTTTGTCTCCTGACTATAGTTCACTTTTTTAGAATTCTTAGAGTCTCTTATTTGTGCAAATTTTTATTATTCAAATCCAGTTAGTCGAACAGTGGATCCTGAGCAACAGTCCGCACAATGTCTCCTCAATATACAAGGCTAAGTGAGTACCAAAATTACGCCGCCAACTCACCTTCCATGAGGCTAGCATAGCAACATAACTATCTCTTTGTTGTCATCCGCGAAAAAAATGTCTTTCGGGTCTTGTAATGAGTAACGCCTTACAACTGGTTAGCCTAAATTTTCGATTTTTGCCCAACCCATATGCCAAGCTACAATAGATATACATTGGCGATACTTAGAAGATAACTAGAAAATAACTAGACGATACACAGCAGATACCTGCGCAATGCTTAGGCGATCACGCCCTGCTTTGCTAGGTCTTGCATTTGTGCGAAGGTGAACCCTAGGTCGCTTAAAATTTCTACCGTATGCTCACCAAGATCCGCTGAGGGCGTGTTGCCTACATGCTGAGTCTCACTGAATCTAACAGCAGCGCGAGGCTGTAACATTGCCCCGCCTCGAGGGTGGTCAATCGATTGAAGTATACCTGCCGCCTGAATTTGTGGGTCGTGCAAAAGGTCTTCTCGGCGGTTCACTCGCCCTACAGGAATTTCGTTCTCTATCAATAAGTCGACCAACTGATCTGTCTCGTATTGACTGCAATCCACGCCCAGATAGCTGGACACTATGGCACCATCCGAGGTTTCGCTAACCTCACACACATCTGCCAGATCCCCAGCCAACTGAGCACCCTGCCCTTTGAAACTGTAGTTCCACATCAAATCAGGCCAATTAAAATAAACCGCTGTATCTAACATGGACAACTGCACATGCTGACCGCCTGCCCCACGCTCCCGCGCCAGCAGCGCAGCGGTAATGCCCTGAGCCGCTGTCAGTGCAGTAATTTTGTCATAAAGAATGGTCCGAACCATTTGCAGTGGCTGATCTTCAGCTGCGTTGGCGCCACCAGCTTGAACATCTAGCACGCCACTTAATGCTTGAATCACATAATCGTAAGTCTTATGCCCTGCATAAGGACCTACCTCACCCATGCCACTAATCGACGCGTATACCAATTGGGGGTTAATGGCTTTTAGTGTGTCGTAGTCTAAGCCGAGTTTTTGCATCTTGCCCGGGCGATAATTTTGTAGCAAAACATCGGCACCTTCGACCAACTGACGCACCAAATCTTGCCCTGCGGGATGCTTTAAGTTAATGGCGACAGAGCGTTTATTACGATTAATCATAGAATAAATGGCGCTCAGCCCGTTGCGCGACGCACCCAATCCACGGATACCGTCACCCCAGCCCGGTGGTTCTACTTTAATCACGTCAGCGCCTTGATCTGCCAACACAACTGCAGCCATAGGACCGGACACCACCGAGGACAAATCTAAAATCCGCAGACCGTGTAGTGGTCCATTGCTGGTGCTCGTCTGCGCAACGGATTCGGTTGCTGCCCCGTGGCTTGAGGCGTTGTCTTTTGCTTGCCCGTCTTCTGGTTCTTGTTTTTGCATCATTGGAACATCTAATTGTCTGAAATTTATTGCTTGGCTAGGAAAGATTGCACACCAAGTGCAATATTTTCCAGGATCAGTCTTATGCCTAAGACTACTGCGAATATTACCCTGTTACGTAAGTTACACCATGCTCATAAAGCAGCGAATTTAAGCTGCCAATTTTGCTGCGTTCGAGAATATGCTGGATGCTACCGAAACTCTGCGAAATACCACCTATTGTCCTTTACAGACTACCCAAACCAATTATTAAATTACTATCCCAAGGGTTTCGGTAGTCTGCATATTTAGGGGCACAGCTTTGCCTTAAAGCCTCTAGCATTAAAATATCGGAATTTGCTTTGTAATTACCATCCGCTATTAGTTGGCCCTATACTCAACCAGCTTTGTCATCAATCACATGCCCAGAGATACCATTATGAACAAGTTAACCTTCGCTTTTGCGGGCCAGCCCGCCGGCATAACCCAACCTCAATCTGTCCTAAGTGGACTACAAGGTCTGCTGGCTTTGCTTACTATCAGCCTAGTATTCAGCCTCAGCGGCTGCGGCACAGACTCGGCCGCCACTGGCACAGCTAAACAAGCTGAAGCTCAGACAAGTACCATAATGGCCAAGCAATCTTTGACCGAATGGCTAGACCAGCAATACGAGGCTGAACTGCAATTTTCGCCTGTCCAAATGACTTTCCTTGGGCGCAAAGATCGCAACAATGAGATCGATGAATTCACCTATGAAGCGTTTGCCAAGCAGATGAACTGGAAGCAGCAATCAGCCCAACAGATGCAAGCCCAATTTGACTACAGTAGCCTCAGCGACGATGAAAAACTCTCTTACGATCTCTGGAAATTTCAAGCCCAGCAGATGGCAGATTCCGCTGAATTTTTCCACAGCGGCCTAACCTTCGACCAAATGAATGGGGTGCAAAGTTTTGTACCGACATTTTTAATCAACTTTCACAGCGTTGACACTAAGGCCGATATGCAAGCTTATATCGCGCGCATTAAGGCCGTGGGGCCACGTATGGAAGAAGCCTTAACCAACGCTCGAACCTCGTCGAGCAATGGCGTCATTACCCCAGGATTTGCGCTAGATGGTGTTATTGAACAAACCAAAGCCATTATTGCCGGCCAACCTTTTGAAACGGTAGCTGGCGAAGACAGCGACTTGTGGAGCGACATAAAGAGCGAAGTGGCAAAGCTGCAAGAGCAAGATCTCGTTGATACAGCCACTGCCGAAAGCCTGCTTAAAGAGGCGCGCGGCGCATTGGTCAATAATTTGCAACCGGCTTATAACAACATCGTCAGTTGGGCAGAGACCGAGAAAGACAAAGCACCAAAAATCTCCACTGGTATTGGCAGTCAGGGCAATGGCGCTGCATATTACAAACACCGACTTGGCACTCAAACAACCACCGCACTCACTGCGGATGAAATTCACGAAATTGGCCTCAGCGAAGTAAAACGTCTACGCACCGAGATGATGGACATTATCAAGCAAGTTAACTTTGACGGTGACTTGGCGGCGTTCTTTAATCATATCCGAGAAGCCGAATGGAACTACTACCCTGATACTGACGAAGGCCGCTTGGCATATATAGAGGATGCAACCGCAGCCATTGAAAACATCAAATCTAAACTGCCGGAAGTTTTTGGCTTAACGCCAAAAGCCGACTTATTGGTAAAAAGAGTAGAGCCGTTTCGCGAACAAGATGGTGCCGCGCAACATTACTACCCTGGCACCCCAGACGGCTCGCGCCCCGGCATTTACTACGCGCATTTATCTGACATGAACGCCATGCCAAAGAACCAACTGGAAGTCATTGCCTATCACGAAGGCCTGCCCGGGCATCATATGCAACTGTCTATTGCTCAAGAGTTAACCGACATCCCCGTGTTCCGTACACAAGCCAACTTCACCGCCTACACCGAAGGATGGGGGCTGTATTCGGAATGGTTGGCAAAGGAAATTTCTGGCACCTACAAAGACCCCTATCAGGATTTTGGCCGCCTAACCGCGGAATCTTGGCGCGCCATTCGCCTGGTAGTAGACACTGGATTACATGCCAAGGGTTGGACAGAACAAGAAGCCATAGACTATTTCACTGCCAACTCGCCGGAACCAATAGAAAGCGTCACCTCAGAAATTCAACGCTATATTGTCCTGCCCGGGCAAGCTACCGCCTACAAAATTGGCATGCTAAAAATCCAAGAGCTTAGACGTAAAGCAACCGCTGCCTTGGGCGACAAATTCAATCTTGGCGAGTTCCACGACGCAATTCTTGGCGGCGGCGCACTGCCCTTGTCGTTGCTAGAGCGTAAAATCGACTCGTGGATTGAAACGAAGAAAGCACCTTAGCCAAGAAAAAGTTAGGAATGCGTTGAGACAAACATAGTGGGTAAGATGAGGTCAAGTTGACCTCAACGTCGAGACATCGACCCAAGACCCGCAAACATGCACAGCACGTTTAGCGTGATGGGCAGGCAGCTTGAAACGTCCGGGAAATATCCCGGATATCCCGTCCCATTTCATCAAAAAA
>CAJJAQ010000164.1 GCA_905182095.1 uncultured Pseudomonadales bacterium
GCACTGGGCGCTGACGACGCGGCTCGAGCTGAGACTTTGGTTTGGCACGCGCTGGCTATGGGGGTTATCGGCGCGGTGGCTTTGTTTGTCATTTTTCTCATTGGCGGCGAAGCCTTCATCATGCTGCTGGGCGGCCGCGGTGAGGTACTGGAACAATCCTATACCTACGCATTAGTCCTGCTTTCAGGCGGCGTTTTCGTATGGATGCTGGGCATCACCAGCGCCATATTCCGGGGCATAGGTAATATGCAATACCCCGCATTGGCGATGATGCTCGGCTCAATCCTACAAGTACCCCTTTCCGGCTGCTTGATTCTCGGTGCCTACGGCTTTCCCCAATTGGGCATTGTTGGCGCCGCTGTTTCAGCAGTCGTATCTGGCTTGCTGGTCAGCATCGTGATGTTGCGCCACCTTGCCAAGGGCGGCGGCATTGTCAAATTACGTCTGTCCACACTGTCTTTCTCCAAAGCACATTTCGACGATATTTTGCAGGTTGCATTACCAGCATCACTGTCGCCAATTTTGACCATCGCCACAGTACTCATGCTCACGGCTTTCGTCGGTCGTTTTGGCGAGGCGGCGTTAGCAGGCTATGGCATTGGCTCGCGCATAGAATTTTTAGTTATTCCTTTAGTCTTTGGACTTGGTTCATCCATGACCTCATTAGTCGGCATGGGCATAGGCGCCGGCGACATTGACCGCGCCGAACGGGTTGGCTGGATTGGCGGCCTGAGTGCTGGGGTCATTGCAGGTGTGGTTGGCATAGTGCTGGCCATTTTTCCCGACGGCTGGATCGCACTGTTTACCCAAGACCCACTGGTCCATGCTTCAGCTAAAGACTTCATTCAAATCGCCGGACCCTGCTTTTTCTTTCAAGGTTTAGGCTTGTCTTTGTACTTTGCCTCCCAAGGCGCCAACGCAATGCTTTGGCCGGTGCTGGCAACCATTATTCGTGTTGCGGTGGCGGGTTGTGTTTCTTTCTCTTTAGGGTTTATCTTTGACGTTGGTCTAGTCGGCATCTATTACAGTTCTGCATTAGGCATGATTAGTTATGCAATTATCATTGCTGGCGCGCTGAAATTTGGTGCGTGGCGGCCATCAGCGAAATGAGTCGATAATTATATGGATAAGCAAACAAACGACGCCTTGATTAAGGCTCAGAGTCGGGCTCTTGTAACACCCCGAGTTAAACGCTCGGAATGTGGTATTGCCAGCGCCTTAGATCTTATGGGTGACAAGTGGACGCTGCTGATTATGCGCGACGCGCTGTTTTTTGACTGCAGAACCTTTGCTGATTTTTCCAATCGACCGGAGCGCATCCCTACCAATCTGTTGTCCGAGCGCCTCAAGCGGTTGGTGACTTTTGGCGCATTAAAAAAAGTTGCCTACCAAAGCAAACCCCAGCGATTTGAGTATGTGCCTACAAAACTGGGCAGCGAAATGAAGCCACTGCTGAAGACGTTACGCGCCTTCGGTGACGCTAATCTGTAGCCCGAAAGCAGGCGCTTGATACCCGCCAGTAGCAAGCATTACAGAGAAAGAGTTGCAGGCAAAAAATTGCAAAAAAATTGCAAAAAAAAGGTCAAATACCAAAGTAACTGACCTCCTTTTCTTTGCACCCATTCAGGTGTTTTCTCTTTTACTCAGCGGGCATTTAAACCATAAGCCTTGAGCAACAGGTGCTATCGCGCCATGTTGATCATCTTCAACTGAGTAAACTCTTTCAGACCTTCTATACCTAACTCATTACCCAGGCCAGACTGCTTTGAGCCACCAAAAGGTATGCCCGGATCTAACTCGGCATGCTTGTTGATCCATACGGTGCCGGTATTCATTTGGTTAGCTACGTCGTAGGCACGATCTAGGTCACTAGACCATACTGAACCACCCAAGCCGTAGTCGGAGTTGTTCGCACGAGCAATAGCGTCGCTTTCATCGCTGAAACGAATGACTGGTAACACGGGGCCAAATTGCTCTTCGTCAACAATACGACTGCCTTCCATAACATCTCGCACAATGGTGGGACGAATGAAGTAACCAGACTGATCAGGCACTTCACCACCGGCAACAATATTGCCATCTTGGCGCGCTGACTCAATCAACTCTTTGACTTTTTCGTACTGCATTTTATTTTGCAGTGGTCCAAGTTTAGTGCCTTGCTCAAGGCCGTCACCAATAATCGTGTCATTGGCAATGGCCGCCAATTCATCAACCACTTCGTCGTAAATTGAGTCGTGAACATAAAGACGCTTCATAGCAATACAGACCTGACCGCTATTTTGGAAGGCACTATCAAACAACTGCTGTGCAATCTTCTTCGGCTCAACGTCATCTAAAACGATACCTGCGTCGTTGCCACCCAGCTCAAGAGTAATACGCTTAATCAAGCCCGCAGCCCCAGCCATAACCTTGGCACCTGTAGCGGTGGAACCTGTAAATGAGATTTTGTTAACATCCGGATGAGCTGTTAAAGGCGCACCTAGATCATTGGCATCTGTGACGATATTCAATACGCCGGCAGGCACAATGTCTTTAATCAACTGGCCCAAACGCAGCGCGGTCAACGGCGTAGTTGGTGACGGCTTCAATACAACGGTATTGCCTGCAATTAATGCCGGTGGCACTTTAAAAGCCATCAAAATCATTGGGAAGTTCCACGGCACAATGGCGCCAATCACACCCAACGGCTTGCGGTGCGCTTCAACCTTACGAGTTTCACTGTCTTCAAGCACGTCAATGGGTAAATCTAACGAGGTGAAATAACGGAAAAATGCGGCGGTGCCGTACACTTCGCCAGTCGCGTCAGCCAGTGGCTTGCCCTGCTCTTGGGTCAACAACTGAGCCAGCTCTGCGCCATTGGCCTCAATGACATCGGCAATTTGTGAAACAACTGCTTTACGTTCGTCCATGCTGGTTTTACTCCAGCTAACGAACGCCGCCTTGGCCGCAGCTACGGCTTCATTTAACTGGCCTTCGTTTGCGCGAGGACAGTCCGCCAAAGTTTCCTCAGTGGCTGGATTCACCACCGCCATTGTCATGGCACCGTCGACCATTTGGCCGTTAATTAATAGTTGATAATCACTCAAAGCACTCTCCCAAAACTATTCTGATAAACGCTTACCTGCCAGCACTGGATAACATTGCTACTACTGCATCGGGCAGGCAACCCGTGAGATATGAATAGACCACGTTTTTCTGTTTGGGGCAATCTACAAAACTTGGAAAGCACTTGCCCCAAGCAATGCTACCGAGCAAATACGCCGGTACTTCGTGCTAGGCTGCCAATCGACAAATGCTTAAGGGGAGCTGAGTTGAAAATTATAAAGTGGTCATTGGGAATTCTGCTTGTGCTCACGGCTTTAGCCGGGATCTTTTTATTCAAAGGCGACATTCCTGCAGCATTAGTCGACACCAAGTACGCCAATGCAAACTCTCAATTCCTAACCATGA
>CAJJAQ010000165.1 GCA_905182095.1 uncultured Pseudomonadales bacterium
ACGGATATTGATGGTTTTTGGCGAAAAATAGGTGAAGTTAGAGACCATCAAAAGGCCTGCAACAACGGTGGCTATAGCCATAAAGCTTGCCCCAACTAGCGAAGGCTCGGCTATTCCACGTTCTACGCATACCCAAATACTGAAACAAATTATGCCCGCAGCAGAAGGGCTCGCTAAGCCAGTAAAGGATTCATTTTCACCTTGGGTATTAAATCTTGCCAGTCGCAGTGCGGCACAAGCCATGTAGACAAAGGCAGCCACCCAGCCAATTTGACCTAATTGCGAGAGTCCCCAGGAAAACGCTACCAGAGCAGGTGCAACGCCAAAGGCCACCATATCTGAAAGACTATCGTACTGTGCGCCAAATTCGCTTTCGGTGCCCATTATTCGCGCTACCCGACCATCCGCAGTGTCCAAAATCATAGCGAAAAATATGGCGATAGTTGCAGGTAAAAACTGTCCATTCATCGCTGCGACGATGGCATAAAAACCGGCAAACAACGCACCAGTGGTGATGACATTAGGTAAAAGATAGATGCCGCGCTTTAACCGACCCGCCCCTTTGGCAGTATTTTCAGGCACTTTACTATCTGTCTCGGAGTTGATTCGGTCAACGGATTTCAATGGCGCTTTTTCTTCATTAGACATAAGGCAGCTGCATATTAGATAAAGGCTAATTGTGCGCAATAAAGAGGGAAATTACCAATGGCAACAAAAGATCATCAATGGAACAAACCGTCTAGGCAATATCAGCCAAACAATATCTAAGCACTATGCTGTTAAGCTTAAAAGGCCTTAGGTATTGAAATGGTTACTCAGTACTGGAGGTGGACTAGAACAGATATAGCGAGAAATGCGATAGGGGCTCAATACGGCCCAGATAACCGGGCAGACCTTGATAGTCTGCCCAGCATAAGAGTTAGTTAACGTCTTTGTTAACCAATCTATTTTCTTGAATCCACGGCATCATGCCGCGCAGCTTGGCACCCACTTCTTCAATGGGATGCTCGCCGGTAATTCGGCGCATGGCCTTAATGCTTGGCGCACCAGCTTGGTACTCTTGAACGAACTCTTTAGCAAAGTTACCGGTCTGAATTTCGGTCAAAATACGCTTCATCTCAACTTTAGTTTCAGCGGTGACAATGCGCGGACCACGAGTCAAACCACCATATTCAGCGGTGTTAGAAACCGAGTACCACATGTTTGCAATGCCGCCTTCATAAAACAGATCAACAATGAGCTTGAGCTCGTGCAAGCACTCAAAATATGCCATTTCAGGGGCATAGCCCGCTTCTACTAGGGTTTCAAATCCTGCTTGAACTAGGGCTGCTGCGCCGCCACAAAGCACAGCTTGCTCGCCGAAAAGATCCGTTTCAGTTTCTTCTCTGAAAGTAGTTTCAATGACTCCAGCGCGGCCGCCACCATTTGCAGAGGCATAAGACAGTGCAATATTCTTCGCCTGACCTGTGGCATCTTGAGCAATAGCAATCAAGCTTGGTACACCGCCACCGGCGACATAAGTTGAACGAACAGTGTGACCTGGGCCTTTAGGCGCAATCATGATTACATCTAAGTCGGCACGAGGTTCAATTAGTTCAAAGTGAACATTAAAACCGTGAGCAAATGCCATAGTGGCATTCTCTTTAATGTTCGGCTCAATCTCTTCCTTGTACAAAGAACCTTGCAGCTCATCGGGTACCAATACCATGATCAAATCTGCGCCGGTAACGGCTTCTGGCACTTCTTGTACGGTAAACCCAGCATTCTCGGCTTTGGGCCAAGAACCAGAACCTTTACGTAATCCAACAACTACCTCTGCAACACCAGAGTCGCGTAAGTTATTAGCGTGTGCATGGCCCTGAGACCCGTACCCTACGATGACTACTTTCATTTTTTGAATGATTGAAAGGTCTGCGTCTTTGTCGTAATACACCTGCATGATTTTGGTTCCTATAGTTTAGGTTGAACGGAAAGTTATTTTGTAGCGCTGACTGTTTTATACAGAAAGCACACGATTGCCGCGACCCATCCCGGAAACACCAGAACGGACCACTTCTAATATGGTAACTTCAGCGCCATTTTCACCAATGGCTAGAATAAAAGCATCGAGTTTATTACTGGGCCCTACCAACTGCACAGTATAAGTGTCCGATGTCACGTCAATAATCTGCCCGCGGAATATGTCAGCGGAACGCTTTACTTCCTGGCGCGCCTCGCCCTCAGCACGCACCTTAACGAGTAACAATTCGCGTTCAACATGCTCGTCGGAACACAAATTAATAACACTAATTACTTCAACTAACTTGTCTAATTGCTTGATAATTTGAGCAATTCTATCTTCATCACCTGTAGTAGTTAACGTCAATCTGGAAAGAGTTAGGTCTTCCGTCGGCGCAACCGTAAGGGTTTCAATATTGTAATGGCGCTGGGCAAACAGACCAACAACTCGGGACAGAGCACCCGCTTCGTTTTCCAATAATACCGCTAATATGGCTCTCACTATGCACCCCCTGAAGTTTGAGTTTTACTCAAAATCATATCGCGCATGGCGCCGCCTTTGATTGCCATAGGGTAGACGTGCTCATGAGGATCAACCCAGACATCAACGAAGACTAAGCGATTTTTGTTCTCTTCTGAGAAGGCCCATTCCATTGCTGCATCTAGCTCAGATGCGTCACTGACCTTAATGCCAACATGACCAAAAGCTTCTACCAAGGTCTTAAAGTCTGGTAATGAATCACTATAACTACTTTGCGAGTGTCTGCCACCGTACTGCATATCTTGCCACTGCTTAACCATGCCCAAAGCTTGATTATTCAAGTTTATGATTTTAATCGGTAGACCATATTGCAAGCAGGTAGACAACTCCTGCATGTTCATCATGAAGGAGCCTTCGCCTGTGACACAGGCAACTACGGCACCTGGCGAACCCATTTGCACGCCCATAGCCGCTGGCAACCCAAAGCCCATAGTTCCCAGACCACCAGAATTAATCCAACGCCGAGGCTCATCAAAATGATAATACTGAGCAGCAAACATTTGATGCTGGCCCACATCCGAGGATACGAAAGCATCGCCCTTGGTCACACGATATAAAGTTTGTACTGCAAGCTGTGGCAAAATAGCCTTGCCGGGCTCAGGTTTGAGGTTGTGGTTGAGACCGTGATCTTTGCGCCAACCATTGAGTTGTTGCCACCAGTCACTCAGTTGCTCTGCTTGGCTATCAGTTTGGTGGGCCGAGCGCTGTTTTAACTGAGTCTGATATTCCGACCAAATCGCTTCTATCACCCATTGGCCGTCGCCCACCAATGCAATCTGCGAATCGACGATCTTATTGATCGACGCAGGATCTATATCCATATGGATAATTTTTGCTTTCGGTGAAAATTTGTCTGGATTATTGGTGACACGGTCATCAAACCGGGCACCTAGAGCAATAACCAAATCGGTTTCATCCATGGCCATATTGGCCTCATAGGTACCGTGCATACCGAGCATACCCAGACTCAATTCATCTGTTCCCGGATAAGCGCCGAGCCCCATCAAGGTAGACGCTACGGGCGCGCCGACGGCACGTACCAAGGCTCGCAGAGACTCTTTGGCATTGGCTTGAATGACTCCACCACCGACATAGAAAACTGGCCGTTTTGCCTCTAGAATTGCCGCAACCGCGGCTTTAACCTGATCCATATCGCCTTCATAAGCTGGCCGATAAGACCTTAAACTAAAGGGCTTGGAATAGTCGTATTCGAAAGTTTCAGCTGGATCAGTGGTGTCTTTAGGCACGTCGATCACTACAGGACCTGGGCGCCCGGTGGTGGCTATGTGAAAAGCTTTCTTCACAATACCGGGAATTTCCGAAGCATCTCGAACCATAAAACTGTGTTTAACCACAGGGCGAGATATACCCACCATGTCTGTTTCCTGAAAAGCGTCAGTACCGATTAAATCTCTCGGCACCTGGCCAGCAATAACAACCATTGGAATACTGTCCATATAGGCTGTGGCAATTCCGGTAATCGCATTGGTAGCACCGGGACCGGAGGTGACTAGAACCACGCCTGGTTGACCGGTGGACCGCGCATAGCCATCGGCCATATGCGTGGCAGCTTGCTCATGACGCACCAAAATATGCTCAATCTTCTGCTGACGGAAAATTGCGTCATAGATGTGCAAGGCTGATCCGCCAGGATAGCCAAAGATGTATTCAACACCCTCGTCCTGTAACGAGCGAATTAACATATCGCCGCCAGACAGCATTTCCGTCATGTTCCAATCCCTAAATACTTGAATTAATAGCGCACTTTTACGGCCTTGCCGGAAGACCAAATGAACATACCCATCATCTCGTCTAAACCGGCCTTCACACTCGGAATTACCGATGTAAAAAAAGTCTCCGTCCTCGTCATTTAACTGCCATTTATTCGCAGTAATACTCAAAGCGCTCGTTTCTTATGTTTTTCAGCTAACCGTCAGAGTCGAAAACAGGCCCTGAAAAAATACCCTAAACCCATGAAAAATATAGACTTTATAAGATATCAGCGTGCAAAAACCGCAACGCTTTAGACAAACACAAGCGCGCTATTCTTGTGATTCCCATGCAGCATGTCAAACCGGATAATAAGGAAGGTTTTTCTAACCCCTATTAGCCCAGCGAAAAAACTTTGTATCTGCCCAAAACAAAACCTATTACTGGGTCAATTTTGGCGCGCAAACCACTACTGAGGCCATTCTGCCGGTCGTGCCAATAGCTGAGCCCGACTCAATAAACGCTTGGTGGCATGCATATCGATGCGAATAAAAATCTACGCAGGCATAAGTACAGATATCTGCTGAACTAATAGAACCAACTGCACATTGCTGCAACTGCCACCGCGCAATGGCCACCAGATCAACCAAGCGCTTTGCAGGGTCTTTGGGGTGCTTGAATACCGCGTCAGGCAATATAGCCAAAATCACTGACCAAACATCCTCGCCCACTTCAAAATTTTTGCGGCCAATACAGGGGCCTATCCAAGCTACTAAATCTTTTGGATTAGCAGGCATTGAAGTTACAAGATTACTGATTATGTTGGCCACCAAGCCCCGCCATCCAGCGTGAGCTGCCCCGACAATTGTCGCTTTGCTATCGGTGATCAAAATTGGCACACAGTCAGCAGTTTGTATGGCAATGCCTAAACC
>CAJJAQ010000166.1 GCA_905182095.1 uncultured Pseudomonadales bacterium
GGGCCTTCCACCCAGCGGCTGTAACCATGCTGCTGGTACTCTTCCGCATTGCCATACCCATAAAGTGCACCAATGAAATCCATCCGATTACTGGCGGCTCCTTGAGCATCATGCATGCGGTCACCAATCATTAAGCAATCTGAACCTACGAGTCCTGTGGTGTTCAACGCATGGGCCAACAGCTCGGACTTGTCAGCCAATGTGCCGTCTAAATTGGAGCCAAAGGTGGTTTGGAAGTATTCGAATAAATCGAAATGTTTGAGAATTCGATCAACGAAGACCAAGGGCTTACTTGAAGCAACAAAGAGTGGGTGCCCAGCGCTCTTCAGTGTGCCAAGCACATGCGCAATATCTGCATAAGGGATGTTTTCAAAAAGACCAACCGTACTGAAGCGCTCTCGATAAAACTCTACCGCCTGTATTGAGCGTTCAGCGCCAACCAAAATGTCGAAGCTATGAATTAGCGATGGTCCAATACACCAGGTTAAATCATCTTTGCTGGGCGCAGGCTCGCCGAGTTTCTCCATTGCGTACTGAATGCAGCCAGTAATGCCCTCTTTGGGGTCGGTCAAAGTGCCATCTAAATCAAAAAATATTGGCTGCATAATTTCTACTCCAAGTCGGTAATTACAGGCCATCTAACCTTAACTAATAAACTAGGTTGTGCCCCGTGACAGTGTTACATATTACCCATCAACGACAACCAACTCACCGATCAAAGATGCCAACCAAGGGTCTAGCGTAAATAAAGGCGATGATTTCGCTACACACCCAAAATCAATTCCCAACTATTTATAACCCAATCGGGCTTGGCGATAGGCTGCGGTGTAGCTTAATATCTGGCCTCAATTATTCAATTATAAGAGAGAAGGGTTATGGGCGTTAATGTTGCAGGCGTAGGAATGATTCCTTTCACCAAGCCAGGTGCGAGTGACGATTATCCAGTTATGGGCGAAGCTGCCGCACGGCTAGCGATAGAAGATGCAGGCATCGACTATTCTAAAGTAGGTCAAGTTTACGTGGGCTATGTGTACGGTGATTCAACCGCAGGACAAGCCGCAGTTTACGGCCTAGGCCTTTCTGGCGTGCCCATCATCAACGTTAACAACAACTGTGCCACAGGCTCTTCTGCACTGTTCTTAGCTCGCCAAGCTGTACAGTCCGGTGTTGTAGATTGCGCTCTAGCACTCGGCTTTGAGCAAATGGTCCCTGGCGCCCTAGGCGCAGTATTCAGCGACCGCCCTAGCCCAATGAAGCGTTTTTTCAAAGAACGTAAGTCTATGCAAGACACCGATCGCAGCGCACCTGATGCAGCCCAGTATTTTGGCGGCGCAGGACGTGAGTATGCTGATCAATACGGCACCGAAATGTCTACTTTTGCGAAGATTTCAGTGAAAGCACGACGCCACGCGGCAAATAACCCATACGCGGTATTCCGCAACCAATTGACCCTAGAAGAAGTGATGGAGTCCCCACATATCTACGGCCCGTTAACACGCTACCAGTGCTGCCCGCCTACCTGTGGCGCTGCCGCAGCAGTCATTTGCAGCGATGAGTTTGCTGCTAAACATGGTTTGAATAACGTCATTCGTATTAAAGCCCAAGCAATGACCACAGACTTCCCAAGCACGCTGGAAGATCACTCCATGCGCAAGCTGGTAGGTTACGACATGGCTAAATCCGCAGCGGAGAAAGTCTACGCAGAAGCTGGCGTTGGCCCAGAAGACGTTCAGGTATGTGAATTGCACGACTGCTTCACTGCCAACGAGCTACTCACTTATGAGGCACTGGGTTTAACTGGCGAAGGCACCGCAGAGCAGTTCATTTGCGACGACCAAAACACCTACGGTGGCCGAGTTGTGACCAATCCATCAGGCGGCCTGCTGTCTAAAGGACACCCATTAGGTGCCACCGGTTTGGCTCAATGCACAGAGCTTGTATGGCAACTGCGCGGCGATGCCGGTGCTCGCCAAGTAGAGGGTGCTAAACACGGTCTACAACACAACCTCGGCCTTGGTGGCGCGTGTGTTGTGACGCTGTACGGTAAAGACTAAAACACGGTAAAGACTAACGTAGAGTAAAGACTAGATCTTTTTGCTCCTGGGCTAGGTACTGTACCTAGCCCAGTACGCAACAAATGTTATTCAAAGTTTCTTGGCCACTGGCAACCAAGCTGGCCCGATGATTAAGCTTTTACCTCGCACATTTTCTTATGCACTTTCTCAGGCACTTTCCCAGGCACTTTCTCAGGCACTTTCTGCGCCCACTATTTTTATTTGTATCTTGCGCTACTCAGCCTGAATCCCCTCCATCACTTGCTTAGCTTTTGCAAGGTTGCGGAGCCGTATGACCCATGGTTCTATCTAGGTATCGAATAAAAGAGAATATGTCGTGACTGCATCCAATCTATTTCCGGCCATTAGCCAGCGCCGAATTGCCACAAACGGTATTGAGTTAAATATTGCAGAACAGGGCAGCGCCACTGCCCCCTTGATCTTGCTACTGCATGGCTTCCCTGAGTCTTGGTATTCATGGCGGCATCAGTTTGCGCCCTTGGCCAATGCCGGCTATCACGTGGTTGCTCCAGATATGCGCGGCTATGGCGACAGCGACAAGCCAGAGGCCATCGATGGTTATAACCAAGTAGAAGTGGTCAACGACATTATTGGCTTAATCCCAGCCCTGGGTTATGAGACCGCCATTGTCATCGGCCACGACTGGGGCGCGCCTACCGCTTGGAGCTGCGCCCTCAACCACCCAAACAAAGTCACCGCCGTTGGCGCACTGTCCGTACCTTTCAGCCCCCGCGCTGAAGTACCGCCATTGGATATGCTCAAAGCGATTTTCAAAGACAAGTTCTTTTACCAGCTCTACTTCCAAGCGCCCGGTGTGGGCGAGGCAGAGTTAGAGGCCAACGTGCGCGTCAGCCTGCGCAAGTTTTATCATATGGCCAGCGGCCAAATGGACATCGGCTCAATCACCGAAAAGCCTGCTGACGCAGATTTGCTCTCAGACTTACCCGACCCGGACAAAATGGGTCCATGGCTGAGCGACGCCGACCTAGACTTTTATGTAAATGAATTTACCAACAGCGGCTTTCGTGGTCCGCTCAACTACTACCGCAACCATAATTTAACTTGGTCGTTGACCGAGGGTGCGCCTATTGAGATTCACCAGCCTGCGCTGTTTGTTGCAGGCGATAGAGACGGCGTAATTATGATGGCCGCCATAGCCTTAGAAAATATGCCTAATCATGTAAAAGATCTTCGCACTAACGCGCTGATTCCCGGCGCAGGCCATTGGACCCAACAGGAAGCCCCAGAGGCGACCAATGAATATATATTAGATTGGTTGAAGACCCTTTAACGAGATTAAGCGATGCAGCAACAGGCCCCACATAGCACAGAAACAAAAGGTAGCTCGCAAACAAAACCGTTTGATGGGCTAAATATAGTCGATGTATCCGGCACAGTGGCCACCAGCTATGCCTGCAAGCTTTTTGCAGACTACGGCGCTACAGTGACTAATGTGGAGTCTGCTCAAGGCTTCCCTACTCGCCAACTAAAACCATTTATACCGAGCACGCCAGGAGAAGAACCCGTTAGCGCCATGCACGGCTATTTGCACTGCAACAAAGCAAGCGTGGTGGGCAATCATAATAATTTGGCAACAGAGCCTGCTGTCACTCAAGCAGACCTCATTGTCTACGACCCAGCAACCTTACCAAACACGGACAGCTTGGCGGGCATCAACACAAACACCTGCGCCATTAGCTGGTTCGGTTTAACCGGACCCTACGCAAAGTATCAGGGTTCTGACGGCGTCATCCACGCCCTCACCGGACTCATGAAAGGCATTGGCGAAGAAGCCGGCCCACCGATTATTCCCAATGGCGTACAAGCACAAATAGTCGGCGGTCTCAGCGCCTTCAATGGCGCGCTAGGTCATTTGTTAGGTCAACTAATGGGTAACCTTAAGCAGCCCTTCGCTTTAGACAACAGCATTTTCGAAGCCAATATGTGCATGACCGACCTAATGGCGATCAATGCTTTTAATGAAAATCCACTGCCTCCGCGCATGGGCATCAACCGATTTCCACCCACCTACCCATTAGGTATCTGGCCATGTAAAGACGGTTGGCTCGGCGTCACGGCTCTTACCCCAAGCCAGTGGCGGGCCTTTTGCCAGTTGTTATCCTTAGATGACTTTGTTGGCGTAGACTTTTTCAACGCCAGCATCAACCGGCTTGCCTCTGCCGATGTTTTAGAACCTGCCATTATTCAGGCCTTAGCCACCCATAGCACAGAGGCGCTTTTCCACAAAGGCCAAGCAATGCGCATTCCGCTGGCGCGGGTACCAACTATGGAAGAACTTTTTACCGTGGATCAATACGTCAGCAGACAAGCTTTCAGTAATATTTCAATGCAGGACAGCACTTTTCTTGCACCCTCAATTCCCTTTCGTCTATTTGACACACCACCGCACTTCGGCGGCAGAGTGGCGGCCCTTGGCGAAGACAACGGCTTAGACTTTGCGGAGACAAAAGTATGAGCACAGAAAAACTCCTCAACGGCCTGCGCATTATCGATTTATCTATGGGTTGGGCTGGCCCCTTAGCAGCAAGAAACCTAGCCGACATGGGCGCCCAAGTAATCAAAGTAGAAAGTTGCACGCACTTTGATTGGTGGCGCAGTTGGGAAGCTACCCCAGAATGGATAGAAGACAATGGTGCGGAAAAAGCGCTGGCCTACCTTTCTGTAAACCGAAACAAGTTAGATATCACCCTAGACTTAGAAAACCCAACAGGCAGGCAATTATTGTTAGATCTAGTTGCGCAAGCCGATGCGGTGATAGAAAACTACTCCGGCGCGGTACTGCCCAAGTTAAAACTAGACTACCCACACCTTAAAGCGGTGAACGAACAGATAGTCATGGTTTCAATGCCTGCCTTTGGCACCACTGGCCCCTGGGCTAACTATCGCGCCTATGGCTCTACAGTGGAACATTCATCTGGGCTACCGCACCTCACCGGCAGTGCCCACCAGCCACCTACCATGCAGCATGTAGCTTTGGGCGATGCCATTGGCGGCCTAAATGGCACAGCTGCACTACTCACGGCTCTTTGGCACAAACAGAAAACTGGCCAAGGTCAATTTGTCGACTTGAGTCAGGTGGAATGCCTTATACCCCTGGGCGCTGAGGGTGTTTTGCATCAATCAGTACACAACTCGCCGCCACCACGAACAGGCAACGACCATGCAGACTTTGCGCCTCACGGTGTTTATCCCTGCAAAGGTGATGATCAATGGATATTGATTCAAGTTATGAGTGAGGCGCAGTGGCAGGCGCTACAAAACCTGTGCACAGAATTGAATCAATTTAGCGACATAACAGATCGCTTAGAACGAAGGTCTGCGCTGAATAAAACATTAGCGCAATGGACAGCCAACCAGCAGAGTTCGGAACTCATGGCACAACTGCAAAGCTTAGGCATTACCGCAGCAACGCTAAACAATGGCTTAAGCTTACTAGAAGATGAGCAACACAAAGCGCGAGGATATATGCAATGGCTAGACCGCGCGTTCGTGGGCAAGCAACCGCACCCCTCATTGCCATTCCGCAATGGTAGCGATCCATCACCTTTGAACACCCCAGCGCCAACCTTGGGCCAACATAACAAGGAAGTACTAGGCGGGATATTGGGCTTGAATGACGCAGAACTTGAAAAATTAGCACTAGAGGCCGTGATAGGCGACAAACCTAAGCTAGAGACTTAGAGACGTGCTTGCCAATGCTTCTATTGAGGTTAATAGCTCTCTCCTAATAGCAATGCTTTAAGCAAAGCTCTAAGCAATACTCTAAGCAATACTCTAAGCACCCCCTAGGCGCACTCGTCAGAACTGTATCTGTGCACCGAGTCTGCCCTGAGGTTGGGCCCTGAGTTTCGGCACTGAGCTAAAAAAGGCACCTGAACACTGCACCTAAACACTGCACCTAAACACTGCGCCTGAACACTGCGTCGAAGCACAATACAAACCAGAACCAAAGCGACGTCTCTTTTAAGGCGCCATATCTAACAATTCCTTAAAGCCTGATGGTTTGTGCGGCCCTACTATCAATTGCTCAAGCACTCCATGCCCTTCGCGCTCACCCAAATCTCCAGTCATAGTCACCGTAGAAATGGCCTGAATATGCAGGGTCATAGCATCATCAATTTCGGTGAGCACATACTCTTCATACATAGAAGCGGGCCCGCCGTGATACAGCCCATGGGGGAATTCAGGATGGCCGTAGCCCACCCCTTTCATATACCAGTGAAATCTAGGGGTCATAGTTATATCAACAACCCCGCCGCCTCTGCGCTGAAACTGAATTTCAGCTTTCGCAGCATGACGGGTACCCGGGATAAAAGTCAGGTTTGAAGAAACTTTGCGCATGGTTTCTGCGGGTTCTTCTGCATTAGCATCAGCTCCAAGCGGTATAAACACGCCATCAGTATTCCAAGGGAAGCCATCCGTATCATCGTTAAGGTGGTAAAGACTAACGGCGTCCGGCCAATTAATCGGCGCCCAAAGCCAATAAAATTGACTCATTGCTACACCCTGTGGATTGGCCTGAGCATCTGCCATACCCACTGGACGAATGCCCCAGGAGCGGTCCCGGGTGCCCAGCCAATTTTCTGGGGTAACATTAATCAATGTGCCTTGATGCTTAATCCACCCCACCCATGTGCCATTTTGCGTTAGCCGGGTGTAGTCCATAAATATCTGCGCGCCATTGCGTCGGGTAAAACGGGGTTCTTCTTGAGCCGGCGCACGACCCACAAACAGCAAATCCGCCTCTATACCCTCATCCGGTGCATCAATGACAATACGCAACTTATTCAGCGGCTCTACCACCTCCACAGAAATACCCGCAACCTGGGTGTCCATGCGCTCCATACCTAACGCTCGGGAAGACAGAAAATTGTGCTGTACGCCATTACGAATAAGTGAAAAACCCGCATCTATAACATCTAGCTGGGGATAAACCCCCATACCCAGCGCGAAAAACAAATCTTCCTCTTTATGGTAGCCATTGAAAAAATAGCGGTCGTAAAAATTACGACTTTGCCCAGCATAAGCTATGGGTTCTGGGTTTTGATGTATTGGGTAATCGTCAGGTTTAGATAACATGGCCACCCTCTCCTAATAAATGTGGTAAGCCAAGATTGTAGCCTTATTTCCTCGTCCACTGACAGCCGTCCACAGCATAAGCGCGAAACAAAGGCCACTACCGAAGCATGTTGCCAAATCACCCAGTGTCGTTTAGCTTTCCTAATGGGTTTGGGGAAATCTATTGCTGACATATCGTTGGCGCGCCCCCTTTCCTTCATAAAAATAAATACTAGGAAACATCTATGCGCACTCTAATTCTTGGCCTAATTACGCTAATGGCGTCAGCCCTGTCTCAAATATCTCTGGCCGACGGTCACCTACAGAGCGAAAAAACCAGCATTGCCAACCTATCTTGGATGACCGGCAACTGGAGTGGCGCCATGGGCGCAGCAACCTTAGAAGAAAACTGGACCCAAGCTAAGTCCGGCAGTATCGCATCATTAGTTCGACTGACCACACCAGAAGGCACCGGCATGGTTGAGATCGTCAATATTCAGGAAATGGACGGCACATTAGTACTGCACCTACAACAATGGGGTCCAGGCTTCGCACCCTTAGCGCCAGCACAAAAAATGCTCTTAGATCAAAGCGGCGAGCACTCGGTTACCTTTAAGGCTGCAAGCCCCGGTGGTCTTAAGCAATTAACCTATAGCCGTCCTGCGGATAATGAATTTGAAGTTGCTGTGATTACTGCTGACGATCAAAACGTCACCATCAAAATGACACCTATCCAATAGAGCTATTCAGTAGGGCTGTTTAGTAGAGCTGTTCAGTAGAGCTGTTCAGCAAGGATGTGCAGAAGGGCTACTCAGCGAGGTCTGAGTAGCTTTAACTATAGGGAGAGGCAAAATGACTCAAATCAACAGTGTCTTAGGACCCATAGACAGCAGTGATCTTGGTTTTACCCTAATGCATGAGCATGTGATGGTAGCGGCTAGCGGTTTATCCAAAAGTTACCCTGATTTGCTTGGCCCCAATCGTGAAGCACGTGCTATTGCCTGCTTGAAAAAAGCTAAGGCTGCGGGCATCAACACTTTGTTGGATGCCACCACCTTCGACCTTGGCCGTGACCCAGAACTACTGCGCCATGTGGCTTTTGAGTCTGGGGTAAACCTCATCAACGTCACCGGCTGGTGGCTAGACGTGCCTCGGTTTATGTTGGGCGTTGGCGCCAATCAAATGGCGGATGAATTTATCCGCGACATTATTGAGGGCTTTCGTGGCACCAACATCAAGGCGGGCATGCTTAAGTGTGCGGCAGATTTTGAAGGGGTTACACCACCGCTAGAAACCATGGCCCGCGCAGTGGCCAGAGCCCACCTGCAAACCGGCGTGCCCATTATGGTGCACTCATACCCTACCGGACATGTGGCTAAGCGTCAGATTGAGATATTTCGCGAAGAAGGCGTAGACCTGACTCGAGTGAAAATCGACCACAGCAATGACACTACTGATACCGACTATCTCAAATGGATTTTGGATCAAGGCTGTTTCTTAGGTCTAGACAGATACCCAGGGCGCCTAGTTAGCCCGCATATGCGCACAGTCACCCTGAAACGATTAATGGATATGGGCTATTCAGAACGCCTGTGCCCTTCCCACGACTGCATTTGCCTGCACATTCATAACGAGCAAGCCGATGGCAGTATTCCCGCTGAGCACGCGTTCACCGCCAGCAATCCCGACCAATATTTGTATATGCACAGGCATGTCATACCTGAACTGATGCAAATGGGCGCAACTCAAGCGGACATAGACATGCTGTTTATCGACAACCCAAGAAGGCTATTTGAAGGGGCTTAGTTGCCCCTGCGAGACGCCCACCTTCATCGCCAAAGACTTCGCACCTCGCTTTACATGTCACTTTATATGTCACTTTATATGTCACTTGACAGGTTTTAGTATCTCAGTTGTCATGCCAATTACCAAGGTTGCAGCCCACTGCATGAACGCAAAGCACTAAACGCAAAGCACTAAACGCAAAGAACTAAACACACAGAACTAAACGCAAAGCACTAAACACTGAATCTATCCAGTTGGAGCAAATATAAATGCACATCGACCTACTCAACCCTGAATCCTTTGCCAACGGCCACCCCCACAACCAATACGACTGGCTGCGCAAAAATGACCCTGTGCACTGGCACGAAGAACCGGAGGGCGCAGGCTTTTGGGCATTAACTCGGTATGAAGATGTGGCTAACAGCGGGCGCGATCCAAAAATTTTCTCTTCCGAACCCACCATCATGATCACGGACCCAGAGAACGGCACAGCACTGGCCTTCGACGGCGAACACAAAATGATGCTGATGATGGACCCGCCACAACACACTCAATTTAGAAGACTCATCAGTCGAGAGTTTACTCGAGGCCCGGCAGCAGACCTGCGGCCGCGCATTCAAGAACTGACAATGGGCATCATCAACGCCCTGCCCAAAGGGCGCGGTGAAGTAGACTTTGTCGCAATGGTGGCTGGCGAATTGCCTTCCGCTGTTATCGCAGATCTTATGGGGATCCCGTTAGAGGATGGTCGCAAACTCTACGAACTGACAGAAATTCTGCACACCTCCCCTGAAGCACTGCCCAAGGGCGCAATGGCCAAAGCGGGTGTAGACATGTTTACTTATGCAGCCCAAGTTTTCGCAGACAAGCATAAAAATCCGGGTAACGACCTCGCCACACAAATTGTCCAAGCAGAAGTAGACGGCTATAAGTTAGACGTGGTGGATTTTCAGCTGTTCTTCATGTTGTTGATAGATGCAGGAGGCGATACCACCCGCAACTTGGTCAGCGGCGGTTTGCAAAAACTCATCCAGCAACCTGAAACCCTGCGACAACTTCGAGGAGACTTTAGCCTAATACCAAACGCCCGAGACGAAATGCTCCGCACCGTTTGCCCGGTGATTTACATGCGGCGAACGGCAACCCAAGACACCCAACTAGGTAATAAACAAATTTCCAAAGGCGATAAAGTGGTGCGCTACTTTGCAGCAGCGAATCATGATGCTCGTCAGTTTGATCAACCTCAGGCGTTTAATATTTCTAGAGCCGATAATGCCCACATTGCCTTTGGCACTGGCACCCATGTTTGTCTTGGCCAGCATATCGCTCGAGTGGAAATTGACTGCATGTTCGAAACCATTTTCAATCACCTGCATGACATTGAAATAATTGAAGAGCCCCAATGGCTGGCATCGAACTTTATTTCTGGCATAAAGAGCATGCCGGTGAGTTTCAGACGAACAGACTAACTTTTGAACCAGTCAATTGCACAGCTGTAGCACCTTGTTCCTGAGCTTTTCTTAAGCACTTTTATCAGGAACAGTAGGTTATGGAAGGCAATTTTTTATCGCGGGGAATCGTTTGTCGAATGCAACCGTTTATCAAAGACAAATGCGACTTTTATGCAATTAACGCGAGGCAAAAAAAAGGGCTGAATGAAAATTCAAACAGCCCTATCTAAGTACCTAACCTATCATGTTATCCAGCAACTAAGGCTCCAATTCATTACAAGCACTGCGATCAGCTCGATAGACAAAACTCGCATCCGCAGTCCGCGCCCGAGATTCATCCACATAGGCGATGCTGCAATAATCTATAGGATTCAGTTCTATTCTCTCTTGATAATACTGCTGAACTTTTTGAATCCAATAATAGTTATCCGTAGGCAAGTTTTGATCTATACCAACCCCATCGGTACTGTCACCCACGCCGGCGCCAAACAAAATTGAAAACACACCCGCATCTGCCGCTTCCTGCATATGCGACTGCCATGTCACCACGTCACCCTGAGCACTTACCTTCGCATCATTATTTTCATTAGTAGCAAAATAGCTCAACCGAGGATTTCCGCCAGTATCAAAACTATCTCCAAGGAAGTAGTTAGGCGAGCTGTCTTCAAAACGACGGGAAGTATTAGGGAAGTCTGTAAATCGAGCGCCTGTATAAGCACTGGTCTCTTGGCTGCCGTTTATATGTCCCACCGGTAACTGCCACAGCAATATCGGCGCACCTGATGTACGGTTAAATACGCGCACCAACTCTAAGTAATTGTTCCAATGGTCCGCATTAAAAAACCAAGTGGAATCGTGTGGGTCTACACGATTTTGATGGCCTTGTGCATCTAAACCGTACTTATCTATGGAAACGAAGCCAGCACCCTCACTGAGTATTCCCGCCTCTAAACCGTAGTTAATAATGCTATCGGCCTTGGCACGAATAAAATCTCTGGCGTTAGCACGACTGGCCTGCTGAATGGTTCGGTAGGAACTGTCTGCATCGGTGGCGCGCAACAAGCCCTTGTTACCCGCACCCAGTTGATCAGCCCAAAGATTAAGCTGCCAGCCGAACAACACATTACCGCCATTTTCAAAAATGGTGCAGTTTATGGCTCGAACCAGTGAGGCAATTGAGCCAGTGCTGCCGTCTACGGCATCGAAATCAATGTCCCCGGTGAAGGTATAAGGGTCAGAATAAGTTATGGGTCCGCCAGTCAAAACATTAGAGCAAGCACGCTTGCCATCGTCGCCTACCGTTTCATCAAAGCGCACCCAAGTTTTTATCTGCTCTGGCCGCTTGCCTGACAACTGCTGCATATAGCCCAAAAAGTCTGGCTCTAAAATAATGCCGTATAAATCGTCGCCCATGACATCTTGTACATCACTCAAAAACTGACGCAGGTCTTTAAAATAGGCCTGCATGTATTCAGTACTTTGGGTATGGGCAAGATCCGTTTGATAACTCTCACCGCCATCTGGAATGTTGTAGTAAACAAAGAATGGCACCATGCCATATCGCACGCTTTCTTGGGCAAACTTCAGTGTTCTGTTGGAAGTACGCCAAGAGTTGAAGTTAAAGTCTTTGCCATCGCCGTTTTGATTTGGGCCGCCATTAATATAGATGTAGCGAATATCCATCTCTTTATTTTGTAACGTATTTTCGTAGCCAAAATCACCCCAAAAACGCAGGTCGGGCACACTGTCTTCTGACACCGAACCAATGGTGAGATAAGAAGGTAGCTTTGGACTGGTGGCGGTTTCACCAGTGTTATCTACCGCGATGCCAACGAAAAACTCTCTACCGTCCAGCAAATTTAACTTCAGTGATCCACGCCCAGCCAATAAGCCGTTAATGGTGACGCGATTATTCGTTGTATCTAAAGAAGCAGTAGCAATACTGGAACGTGACACCGCAACACTGACAATGGGTTCTTGGAAAGAGATGATACGTTCGCCACCTTGCACCACTCTATATCGCAGTGGCAGCGCATCGAAAGTTGTCAGGCCGTTAACACTCCCTGTGTTTTCCGTCTCAGGGTCCACTGCCTCAACAACCGTTGTAACAAGTGCGTTCACGTCAACAGCAGGGCGATCGCTGGATGCATAGGTGGGATCAGCAAGACCAGCAAGGGTTGCAGTCAGCAAAACTCCTGACTCAGGCGAAAGTCCATCACTGGTTACTTCTCGAGTATCGCCGGACAGCTCCCAGAACATCACTCCGGCCAAACCACTGTTTTTTGCAAATGACGCCTTCACCTTTATTGAGGTTGGGTCATCAAAGGAGACAAATTCACGACCACCACTATTAAACAAATAAGGTACCCGAGCCGTATCATCCCAAAAGTATTGGAAACCACGAAGGTTTTTGAAATTCTGCGCAATATCCCAATAATCTCTGAAGCCCTTTTCATAGGTGCCCTCAGGCGAGGTGGTAAAGGGTTGCCCGTAGCCATTATTGCCACGACTGACGCCCCCCGCATTACGTCCATAAAATGGCGTGCCAAGAATGAGTTTGCTGTTAGGTACAACATCTGTGCTGCCGCCATTCCGACGCACCTTATTCACAGCAGCCATGATATTAAACTCTGCCCCCAAGTGATCATTGTTGTTATTCAACGGAGCATTATGCCCAGTGCGGCCAGTACCCGCCTCCCAACCGCCATGAAAGTCATAAGCCATCACGTAGATATAATCCATCAACGGTTCGGCCACTAAAAAATCAATACCGGTACCAGACAAACCAATGGCACTGTGATCTTCCGGGCCAGCATAAACCGCAGCGGTCAAGAGCAATCTTTCATTTACCAAACCCGTAGCTGCGCTGAGCACGCCAGTAGCAGAGTCTGCATTAATGCTGCTACGCAGCGCCTGCATCATTGCAGTGAAGTTGACACGGTCTACAACGCTGCCTTCTTGCAAGCCACCTCGCACCGGAAATTCCCAGTCAATATCAATGCCGTCAAAGCCATAACGACGGGCCAAGGCGACCGCCTGAGTGGCAAAGTTTGCTCGAGCTGTGGCATTGCCCGCCATAGGATAAAAATTGCCGGACCGAGTCCAACCACCAAAAGACAAGACAAGTTCTAAATGAGGGTATTTTACTTTCAGCACACAAAGCTGCTTGAAATTACCCTTAACCAAGGCACCGTCAACACCAAAGGCAACATTTGGTACAACTACACCAGAAGTGTTAACCGTTGCGCAGGGATCACTATTTGGTGTGCTAACAGCCCAGCTGTCAGTGGCAGCATAGTTCTTATCCAGGTCAGCATAGGTATCTAACAACACTGGATTGCCTTCTATATCTACATCTACAAAGGCATAGTTAATCGTAGAAAGCTTGTGCGCTGGAATGTCTGCTACCTGATAATCTCTGGCATAAACACCCCACTCGGTAAAGTAGCCTACTACCTTATTCCCCGCGGTAATAATGGGGTCTACTGTTAAGGCCGGCGCCAAAATTGATCCACGACCATTTGGAGAAACACTACCTTGAGTACCGGGACCGGCTGGATTCATGTTTGAAGAGCCACCGCCAGCATCAACAACTGGAGCGCCACCGCCCGCATCTATTGCAGCAAAGGTTGCGGTAACCACATCTGAGTTGGTACAAAGTTCAGTAACAGTTGCATCTGCATTGGTATAATTTCGACATAAGCGCACATAGTAGTTACGCGTACCAATAGACGCCTCACCGGCACTGTCAGTATAAATCGAACGCTGTTCTCTACGCCCCTGAGCCGTAATGTCTCCGGCAAATACTTCCGCATCATCCTCATAAAGACGCCAATGATCACCGTTTATTCCCCACCATAAAGTCCAAGCCACAGAGAACGGATTATCAACCGCAATGGTCTCCCAAAAAGGCGTAATAAGAGGCTTGCCGGGAGGCAACTGCTCGGTACCTTCTTCATTATTCACTATAGGCGAAGTTCGGCCGCCATCGTCCGGTGCAGGTAATTCAGCTTCGGGGTTAAGCAGTACTTGGACTTGCGCGACGTCAGTTGTCACCGAGTTCGCACCTCTGCTGACAGTTACCGTGTATTCATACAAACCAACGTCGCGATTTCTAACAATAAATTCGCCGCGCTGCCGATTACGTCCACCATCGCTGATGGATTCAGTGACCAGCGTATCTAACCCTTCGCGTAAGCTCCAGCTATCAGCATTAACGCCCCCAGCATCAATGAACCAAGAAACCATATAATTGGCAACATCTTGGGGGTCTTCGGGGTCGTTAGAATCTATATAAACCACCGTAGGAACAGTAACTCTTGGCAGTGCCGGTAACGCACCCTCTGCAATCTCGCCTGTCGCAGTCTCCACAGTAGCGCCATCGACAATCTCCCAAGCTTCAGCCCAACCATTATCCACCCCAGGAGTACGTTGACCACACCAACCCGTAAACGGCCAAGGCTTGCACCGGTAGATAGTACCGAGGTGATTGACGTTGTCGGCGGATTGATAGCCAGTGCCTGAGATATAGCCAGTGACTACCAATTGCGCAGCAGTCGCAGGTGGCGCAGTCGCGCCGCCCTGTTCCCAGGCCAGATTACCAATCGGACCCGTGGGCTCGTAAACTGCCAGCCTGCACCAATGCCCCTCAGGAAAAGCTCTACAAGTATAAGTAGTGCCATCAACTTGAATAATTTCTCCAGGCCCGTAAGGCTGTCCCGCCTCATAGACAGGAACGATTGGTTCCGCAGATCCACCTGTAGACGAGCCTGTATCTTGTGTCAGTAACGCTTCAATTTGCGCATTTTGTGAGAGTACCCCGCGCACCGCCTCAGACATCATTACTACGTCATCTGCACCAGCGTTCACTCTAGCGATATAGGTAATGAGTGCCTCACCGTAGCGCGCCAAAAAGTCAGCATTCACTGAGCCATCACTGTTGACGGAGCGCATTATCTCTTTTAGCAGATCTGCTTGATTCATGCGTAAACGCTGCTGCAATTGCGATAAACCGGCTAATGCCAGGGCATATTGACTGGCATCGTGCTCACCACCAACACCATCCAGAGGCGTTGGTAGCGTAGCAAGTATGTCAATATCACCATCGCCAAAGAACTGATCAGCCAACTGCCGGGCAATACCAGCCACCTCTTCAACGGCAATGGCGCCAGCAGCGCTCTCGGATACCCGCACTGTGGCCTCGGTAAACGGCGTTACCGCCACCAAAAACTGTTGAGCAGAAGAAAGGTCCACCGAGGGCGCAACAACAATAACCGAACGAATGGAGCCGACCAAATCTGTCATACCCTCGGCCCGGGCCTCATCTTGATATTGTCCGCCAGTGGCGCGCACTACAAAGGCGCGAACGTTGGTTAACGTATTGGTTAAAATCACGATAGTAAAGTGGCCGTCATCCCCTGAAGTGCCGCTGCCAACGGTCGGTGTAACCGTACCGTCGATATGAATAACATCAATTTCCACCGTACTGGATTGAACCGAGTTGGCAAACGCCACGCCCGAAATAGTAATAGCACTGCTGTCTGGAGCGAGTACAGGCGCAGGTGTTGGATCGGGTGTAGACGCTGGGTCAGGTGGAGACGAGGGATCTGGGGTTGGCACCACTGGATTAGGAGTTACACCTACAGGCGTATCATTGGAAGAACTAGAGCTAGATCCGCCTCCACAGCCGGCGAAGATAATAACTAGTAGCAAAAGTGATGATAAACGATTCATGGGCCCACCCGAATATAGAAAAAATTGAAAAAATCAGTTATGGATTTATCACCGCTACAAACCCAGTAACCGAGGTAATCAAATAACCTTTACGCTCTATGCAAAAACACCCAACACAATTTCTCTCACACCATTTTTCTTTTTGTTCTTCTTCTTATTCTTCTTCTTATTCTTCCTATTATTATTCTTCCTATTATTCTTCTTCTTCTTTTTAGTTTTAGTTTTAGTTTTAGTTTTAGTTTTCTTGTCACGCTTGAAGTTGTTTCACTGGTTTCTGATTAAC